>WQRN01000091.1 GCA_009786715.1 Treponema sp. | reverse complement strand
TCGGCAGTTAAGGCAATGCTCTCTTTTGTTCCGGCGATATCCGTAATAAGACAGCCGCTTTTAAAAGAATCTTTCCATTGTTCAAGAAAACGAAGTATCGATGAAGGGTTCAGGCAGAGAAAAACTATGTCGCATAACGCAAGCATTTCCCCGGCGTTGGAAGGGTTAAAACCTTTGCCGATAAGTTCTTCCTTTAGCGCAGCTTCCAGAGTATCACCGCTTCTGTTGCAGGCAACTATCCGTTCTTGCGCAACACCGCATTGCGAGCGAAGAGCTTTCGCGATCGCGCCGCCCATCAATCCAAGTCCTACAATACCGACGGTACATTCTTCAATTTGACGCAATTATATTACCTTTCCCTCAATCTCGGCGTATTTGCGAAGGGTGTTCATAAGATTATTAAACTGCTCGGGCATGAGCGATTGTTCGCCGTCGCAGAGAGCGTGNTCGGGGTCATTGTGAACTTCAACGATAATGCCGTCGGCTCCNGCGGCAATCGCGGCTTTCGACATCGCCGGAACCATCCACGAAAGGCCTGTCGCGTGGCTGGGGTCTACAATTACAGGCAGNTGCGTTTTTTTCTTGAGAGCGGGAATTATCGCTAAGTCCAAAATGTTACGTGTAAAGTTATCGAAGCCGCGGATTCCGCGCTCGCACAAAACTATCTGAGTGTTTCCGCCTGCCATTACATATTCGGCAGCCATTAAAAGTTCTGTCATTGTGGAAGCCATTCCGCGTTTTAATAGAACCGGCTTTTTTGATTTTCCTAATTCTTTTAAAAGATTAAAGTTCTGCATATTTCTTGCACCAACTTGAATCATGTCAACATCTTCAAATAATTCAAGCTGGCTAATTTCCATTAACTCGGTAACAATCGGAAGTCCTGTTGCTTTTTTCGCTTCAACTAAAAGATCGATGCCCTCGCAGCCCATGCCTTGAAAACTGTAGGGGCTAGTTCGCGGTTTAAAAGCGCCGCCGCGAAGAAATGCCGCGCCTGATTTTTTTACTGACTCTGCGACTGCGACAAGCTGCTCACGGCTTTCCACCGAGCAAGGTCCCGCAATTACAGCAAAAGAATTGCCGCCGATTTTTGCTATTTTTTTATCACTTTGAAATTCCAGAATGGTATCCAAAGGATGAAACGCGCGGTTCGCTCTCTTGTACGGCTCCTGTACGCGAATAACTCTTTCTACAAGACGATTGGCTCTTAACGTTTCATCGTTTACAACTGTAGTGTCGCCGACAAGCCCAAGCACAACTTGCGAAGACCCCTGAGAAGCGTCAACTTTCACGCCTAGAATTTCAAGGTCGGCTGTTAATTGTTTTATATCTTCCGTGCTGACACCGGGTTTTAAAGCTATTATCATTGTTGTCTCCTGATGGCATTATATCAAATTGATAATAAATATACAGCCTAAAACTCTGGATTTATAATAGAAAATAGTTTATCCTGTAGTAAGCAATCATTAAATAACGAATGTTTTAAAGGAGCGGAAAATGTCAGATTATAGCGAAATTTTCAATGAAATATCAGGACTTCTTCAAAAGGGAAAGGCGAAAGATATTGTTCCTGCGGTGCAAAAAGCGCTTGACGCCGGAGCCGAGCCTGCGGACATTCTGCAAAACGCCCTGATGGACGGGATGAATATTATCGGCGGCAAGTTTAAACGCAACGAAGTTTTTGTTCCCGAGGTTTTGATCGCGGCGCGCGCAATGAACAAGGCGACAGAGGCGCTAAAACCAGCTCTTGCAAAAGCAGGCGTTCAGCCGGTAGGCAAAGCGATAATTTGCACTGTGAAAGGCGACCAGCACGACATTGGAAAAAATCTTGTAAAGATGATGATCGAAGGCAAGGGTATCGAAGTTGAAGATCTCGGCGTGGACTGCGACACGCAAAAAGTTGTAGATAAAATTAAAGAAACGGACGCGAAAGTTCTTTGTCTTTCTGCGCTTTTAACCACGACGATGATGGCGCAAAAAGATGTAATTGATGCACTTACAGACGCGGGCGTACGCAGTAAAGTAAAAGTGATGATAGGCGGCGCGCCTGTTACGCAAAGTTTTGCAGAGGAAATCGGCGCCGACGCGTACACACCCGATGCCGCAACCGCTGCTGAAGTTTGCAGAGCGTTTTATAATTAATAGGAAGTATATTACCGTTTCTTTCCTCCGTTAGGCGGTCGGATAATTTTTTACGGTTAGAGAGTCATTGACACTATGTTAAAATGGCAATATATTAAATCTGTACGATAAGCGGAGGTATTATATGCCGACAGTTAGGAAAAGCATGGATTTATTAAATAATTTTAATGAAATTCTGGAATTTTGTAAAAATTATAGGGAGCCAGTATTTGTATCAAATAATGGCAGCGGTAGGTTGGCTGTAATGAGTGAAGAAGCATACGAGGAATTAATAGGTAATAGCAGAAACGAACTTTATCAGGCTTTACAGGCAGGGTTAGATCAAATAGATAACGGCGAATATATTGAGGGAGATGAATATATGGAGAAATTAAACAG
>WQRN01000090.1 GCA_009786715.1 Treponema sp. | reverse complement strand
TCAACCTGAGTGCCGTTTTTAAAACTGTATTTCATTTCATAATTGGAGCCGGGAAACATCTGCTTGAGCATATCTTCCAAAAGAAACTCGCCGAGATTTCCGCGAAGTTTCGGCGCCTGTAGAATATCCTGAAGCGAAGAAATGTTTTTCCCGATATCTTGAATATTTTTCGCCGTCGTCTCCAAAGTGCCAAGTTTATTGTGAATATCTGCGATTGTCTGATTAGAGCCTGAGAGCTGCTTTATAATGCTGTTTTGAGAATCACTTAACCTCTGGTTCATCATGGTTGTCATTTGCTGGAGCTGGTTATTCAAGACATTCTGGGTGTCGGTTAAAAGTTTTTGCTGCGAAGTAAGCGAAACCTGCTGACTTTCAAGCTGCTTTGTTTTAAGCTCGTTTAACTCATTTTTTAAATCAAGAATTTGAGGAGTTAAATCCGCCTGCCTGTTGGAATAAAGTTTAATTAGAATTAAAATAACTAGTAAAAAAAGGACTGCAAACGCACCTAGGGTAAAAATGTCCATGATGTTTCTCCTTTCTAAATCTCAATCCTATGCATTTTTAAAATGGTACATATTTCACAAGGTAGAAGTATATCATGAAATATTTGGAAATTATCTCTCATGGTACATAATATTATCCGTATACACTATTTCCTCTTCAAATTCCGCTTATTTTTAAATAATTGCATTATAGAAATAACCATTTTGCGGTCTTCTTCGCTTAAAAGCTTGAAATTCTGGACAAAAGTGCGAATTTCCGGTCCTAATGAAGACTTATCAGGGCTTTTTTCCTCCCCTGTAACCAGATATTCAACAGAAACGCCTAGTGTTTGGGCGATTTTGACGGCAGCTTCGGCTGAAGGCATATATCCGCGAACGCTTAAGTAATTATCTAAGGTGCTTTTACTTATTCCTGATTGAGCGGCAAGTTCTTTAACGACCATGTCTTGAAAAGCCAATTCAGACTTTAGATTCTCTTTAAATCCCATAAAAACAGCATACGCTAAATAGCGTAATTTTCTCTTGACTGTTTTTGGAATAGCGTATTAAAATAATCCAAGCATATGCTAATTAGCATATATTTTGAAATAATATGCATAATAGCGTAAAGGAGGCTCAGAATGAAGAAGACAAAGAAATTATTAGGAATTATTGCCATAGTTGCAATAGTTGGGTTTGGATTAGCTGCTTGCGGTGATGATGACGGCAGTAAGCACACGCACACATACAGTAATACATGGTCAAGCAACGCAATACAGCATTGGAAGGAGTGTACAGGCGCAGGATGTGACGCCAAAACACAAACCGCCAATCATGCGCCGGCAAACGACACTTGTACAACATGCGGATATGTTCATACACACACGTATGTCTATACAGTAACCAGCACATCATATCCGGCTCAATCAATACAAACCTGCAGTTGCGGTGAAACAACAGGCACTGCACGTAACGCTGAAATAGGTGACATAGGACCCGCAGGCGGAATAATCTTCTATGTCGCTATTAGCGGATTTACCGTACTAGGCTACGAAGGATCATTCGCGGAATATACCGCCTACTATATGGAAGCCGACCCTGAAAGAACCAGCTCTATATGGGGTGCGCAAGGAACATTAATAGCCGGTGTAACAACATGGGTAGATGATGCAGAAAAAGATTCAAGATTAGCAGTATCTATTGGTGTTGGCAGAAAAGATACGCAAGTAATAGTAAATCATTTGGCTGCAACAGGCGAAACAGGAAGAGCTGCGCAGGTTTGTGCAAGTAAAAACCTTAATGGTTTTACAGATTGGTTTCTGCCAAGTTTAGGAGAGCTAAATGAAATGTATAAAGCTAAAGGACAGACAGAAATTCCAACAGGATGGAATTGGTCTTCGTCGCAGATCGATAACGATAACGCGTGGACGCAGAGCAGCGGTGACTATCAATCCGGCCACTTCAAGGGTGACCACCAGGGCGTTTATGCCGTCCGGGCTTTTTAGGTGCGTGAGATGAAAATAGATCCATAACAAAAGATCTCACACAAAGGCACAAAGGATTGTTAAACAACACTCTGTGCCCTTTGTGTCTTAGTGTGAATCTCTTCTCTCAACCAATAATTAAAAATGGAATTTTATTCCGTCGCGTTTCATTATGCAGCTTGAAGATCAGGAATTGCGATTTTTACTCTTTCTATTAACACCTCAAAGGAATCAGATTCAAGTATAAGTCCCGGTATATCATCGCTTTCCGCGATCCATACAGAAGCTTCATCATCCCATGTTAATAAAATTGTATATTCATTCATAATAAAAATATATTCTTTTTTCTCGATTTAGTCAAGGGTTCGCAATACCTCACTCAACCCTTTCAATCCGTGCGCCGAGAGCGGACAATCTTTCCGGCAGATGTTCGTAGCCTCTTTCAATTTGGTAGACGTTGCGGATAACGCTTTTGCCTTCGGCGCACATGGTTGCGATCAGCATTGCCATTCCGGCGCGGACGTCGGGGCTTATTAGTTCTGAGCCGTGGAGTTTTGCAGGGCCGGAAATAACGGCGCGGTGAGGATCGCATAACACGATTCTTGCGCCCATGCCGATCAGTTTATCTACAAAGAACATGCGCGATTCGTACATTTTTTCGTGAACTAGAACTGTGCCGTTTATCTGAGTTGAGACAACGATGATTATGCTTAGAAGATCGGGGGGGAATCCCGGCCAGGGGGCGTCGTCGATTTTTGGGATCATGCCGCCGATGTCGTGGTTTACTTCCATGCTTTGTTTTTTGGGTACATGGATAATGTTTCCTTCGTGCGCCCATACAATTCCAAGTTTGTTAAAAGCGATTTTCGCGGGGCGCATATCGCTTTGACGCGCGCCGTGTATGTGCAAGTCGCCGCCCGTTACGGCAGCCAAACCGATGAATGAGCCTACTTCCATGAAGTCGGGACCTATTTCAAAATCGCAGCCTGTAAGTTTTTCTACTCCCGTGATTTTTAAAATGTTGGAGCCGATACCGTCAATCTTTGCGCCCATTTTTACAAGCATGCTGCATAAGTCCTGCACATGCGGCTCGCTCGCTGCGTTTGTTAAAATTGTATTCCCTTTCGCGAGAACCGCCGCCATGATTGCGTTTTCTGTCGCGGTTACGGATGCCTCATCAAG
>WQRN01000089.1 GCA_009786715.1 Treponema sp. | reverse complement strand
GAAAAAATTCTGGAATTTGATAAAGGTGCCAATATAATAATGGTAAGCGCCCTGGGTAAAGAAGATGTTGTTAAAAAATGTCTCCTGATGGGAGCCAAGAGCTACATCGTCAAACCACTGGACAGAAAGAAAGTACTGGAAAGGGTTGTTTCGGTACTCAAGCGGTAAAGCTTTTACTTAGCAGGCAGATCTCAAAATATTAATGAACCCCGTATGTATTTACAATGGAACCGTCCTTACCGGATTTTCCGCAATGGAAAGCTGTGCGGTAATGATCGAAGATGGAATCATTTCAGATGTATTTTCACAGAAGCGTTTTGAACAGCGCAGTTTTAACAGCTCTGTCCAATTAATAAACGCGAACGGCGCGTACATCGCGCCCGGTTTTATCGATACGCACATTCACGGTTTTGGCGGATACGGAACGGAAGACGGAACTGAAGCCGTTCTTAAAATGTCGAGACTTCTCGCCATGCGCGGAGTGACTGCGTTCAACCCTACCCTTTACCCAAGCGAACGCGAACACATGCTTGGCATTGTCAGGCAAATAACGGCAGCAATGGGAAAGGAAGAAGGCGCGCGTATAATGGGGCTTCATCTTGAAGGTCCTTTTATTTCTCCCGAGCGTCTTGGCGTACAAAGACCTGAAACCGTATCGCCTGTCGATATTAATTTTATGGAGCAGCTTTGGGAAGCCTCTTGCGGAAAAATCGTCAATATGACTGTAGCTCCCGAACTTAAACACATGAGGGAACTTGCGCTGTTCTGCAACAAAAAAGGAATCATTCTTCAGGCAGGGCACACAAACGCGGATTACGATAATATGACAGAGGGGATGCAGGTCGGCATCCTGCACTCAACTCACCTTTTTAACGCAATGAGAAGGCTGGATCACCGCAACCCGAACGCAGTGGGGGCGATTTTAATCCACACGGAAATGTCATGCGAAATAATCGCAGACGGTTTTCATGTCCATCCCGATCTTTTTAAACTGCTGATGCGAAATAAACCTATCGATAAGATCGTGCTTATTACAGACGGCTTAAAACCAACCGAGCAGGAAGAAGGCCCGTTTTTCGCTAACGGCGAAGAAGTTTATTTTAAAAACGGAGTGTTTTTCAGAAAGTCCGACAATGTAATAGCCGGTTCAGGCTTAACGATGATCCGCGGAATTAAAAATCTTGCCGCCGAAGGGTTCAGTATAAGCGACGCGGTAAAAACAGCGTCCTTGAACCCTGCTCAAATAATGCGCTACAATAATCAAGGCGCAATAATACCGGGGCGGTATGCCGATATTACAGTATTCGACAATGAATTTAAAATACGCCTTGTAATGATAGGCGGAAAAATAATTAACGGAGGCTGAGAATGCGTTTAGTTATCCACAGGAATTATGAAAAGGCAAGCCAATGGGCTGCCGGATATATTGCAAAAAAAATAAGCATGTACGATAAGGAAAAACCTTTTGTACTTGGGCTGCCCACAGGTTCCAGCCCTATCGGCATTTATAAAGAATTTATAAAAATGCACAAAGAGGGAAAACTTTCCTTTAAAAATGTGCGTACTTTTAACATGGACGAATATGTAGGTTTAACTGCCGACCATCCGCAAAGTTACCATTATTTCATGATGGAAAATCTTTTTAATCATATTGATATCGATCAAAAACATATTCATATTCTCGACGGCATGGCGATTGATCCGGAAAAAGAATGTAAACTTTACGAAGAGGCAATCGCCAAAGAAGGCGGAATAGAACTTTTTCTAGGCGGAATGGGAAGCGACGGGCACATAGCTTTTAACGAACCGGGATCGTCACTTGCTTCGCGCACAAGAATTAAAACTTTAACCGAAGAGACAAAAAACGCGAACGCGCGTTTCTTTTCCGGCGACCCGGAAAAAGTGCCTGACACTGCTTTAACAGTGGGCGTAGGAACGGTAATGGACGCTCGCGAAGTAGTGATAATTGTAAACGGGCGAAACAAAGCGCGCGCTCTTCGCGCTGTTGTAGAAGAGGGCATAAACCACATGTGGACTCTTTCATGCCTTCAAATGCACCAAAAAGCAATCATAGTCTGCGACGAAGACGCCACAGAAGAATTAAAAGTAGGAACAGTAAAATACTTTAAAGATATAGAGAAAAAAAATATTGAAAATTAAATTAATAATTTTCATTTTATTAAACACTCAGCTTTTAACAGCGCAGACAAATCATTTAATTACTTTTTCCGATCCTTCGCAGATTTGGGGCAGCGGTATTGAACGGGTTATTGAAGAAGCGTACAGGCAGTGCATCAGGACAAAATTTATCGATGGAAAGGTAATGAATATACGTCTGCCTTTCGCGATGAACAGCGATCGCGACATGATGTTGAAAACAAAAATAATCATTCCCGGCGACGGAAAGGGAAACCCTGAACTGCTTTGGCCGATAATCGAGGAATTATTAAAAACTGATGATTTTAAAAATTATATAAACTCGCTTTCTTCCGGGCGCGAAAAAGCGGTTATCTTTGATATGCTGGAAAAAACTTGGACAATATCTTCCGATCTTTTTATCGTCGCAAGGCTTCGCGCAGGTTCATATTCAGGCTTGCCGCACCGCCCGTATGTGTTAACGTCAGGAAGAGGCGCGCAGGAGAGCGATGTTTACAATTATATTTACTGCGTCGGCAGCGCAGGGTTAGATTGTTCAGGTTTTGTCTGGCATGTTCTTTCTTATGTTGCGCGTCAGGGCGGTCTCGACCTTGGAAGGACATTAAGCCCCGTTCTTGGAGTTCCGCGCGGAGGCGATCCTTCGCAATATGTAGGCACAGCTTTTTTCAGTTCCAGAAATCCGCAGATAATTCAGGTAACAGATGAAATCCGCAACCTGCGCCCCGCCGACATTATGCTCTTTCGCGATGTTGACGGGGTAATAGTTCACTCCGCTGTTATACAGTCAATTGATTTTAAAAAAGGCGTATTGCGTTATCTGCAATGCAACAATGTATCGCTTGCCTTTGAACGCGGCGTTCACGAGTCTTACATTTACTTTGATCCTGCAAACACGGCGGCATCGTTAAAAGACCCGTCTCTTCACTGGACGCAAAAACGCCAGGCGCCGTTTCCCGGAGAGGATTACGTATTTGAAGACGACGGGGAAAGGTACCGTAACAAGATAAACGGCGGCGGCAGAATTGTAAGGATGCGCGCTTTGATTCCTGTGATTGAAAGATTGAATAGGTGAGCAATTTCCAAAACTCGGTTAGTTTATGAATATTGCGTAAAATACCTATAGCGTCAACCGCCTCCCCGTGTTAAATACTTGCTACATAAGGACTTAGCGTTGCTGGGTC
>WQRN01000088.1 GCA_009786715.1 Treponema sp. | reverse complement strand
AAAAAGTTTAAAGATTCAAAGATACCTTATTATGTTATCTATCTTGAAGTAACAGATATGACAATAATGGTTCCTGTTGATAAGGCAATCGAGCTGGGCATCCGATCTACCGTTTCCAGAGACGAAGCGCAAAAAGCGCTTGAGTTAATCAGCGAAGATTATGAGCCGATTCCTTCCGACTGGAAAATGCGTTACCAAATGAACCTTGACCTTTTAAAAAAGGGAAGCATAAGAGATATCGCGAGTATTGTCCGTTCGCTGTACCACCGCAGCAAGGTAAAAGAACTGCCCATTCTGGAGCGCAAACTGTACGATTCGGCGATGAAACTGCTGGAAGATGAAATCTCCATTTCGCTTCGAAAATCCAAGGAAGATGTTCAAAACATGATCTTCGCCCGTCTGGACGTTGAATAATGCTAAAAAATGCCATCCTGGCATTTTTTAGCTTTGAGTTTTTTCTCTGTAAAAACTCAAACATTTATTATAGCGGCATCCATGCCGCTCAAATTATAGAGAAATGAATAATGATATTAAATAGGATTGCCGTTATTATTCTTGCCGCAGGCTCATCTTCGCGAATGAGCGGAATTAAAAAAGAATTTTATAAATTGGAAACTGGTCTTTCGGTGCTTGGAACATCAGCTGTAACTTTCGCCTCTGTGCCCGATGTTAATACAATTGTAATTGCCGTTCAGCAGGGCGCGGAAAACGCAGCTCGTGAAGCGCTTCCACCGGATCTTCTCGCAGATAGTAAACCGCAAATCCATTTTGCTGCAGGCGGAAACACCCGCAGAGCTTCCGTGTTTAACGCGCTTTCTTTGCTTGCGGATTCAAATCCCGATTATGTTTTGATTCACGACGGCGCAAGACCGTGGGTTAGTTCTTCACTTGTTGATGCGATTATTACGGCTGTAAAAAAACATAACGCTGTAATTCCCCTGTTGCCTGTAACAGACACGCCGAAAGAATACAGCGGGCAGTTTGTTATAAACCATTTAAAGAGAGCGAATGTCGGGATTGCGCAGACGCCGCAGGCATTTAAATTTGACGGAATATTTGAAGCGCATAAAAAAGCCGCCGAAGTAAACGAAGATTTTACAGACGACGCGGAAATCTGGGGAAGATTTGCCGGTAAAGTGGCGGTTATTCCCGGCGAAGCAGAGAATAAAAAAATTACCTTTAAAGAGGATTTAATATGAGAAGAGTTAACACGGATGCGCTAAGGCGCGGAGGATTTATTTTTCATGTTAATTTCCATGGCTTTTTGTTAATTACTATTTTCCTTTTTTACTTTTCATCTTGTTCGCGCAGTAACGAGCCTGCGCCTGTGCAGGAATCTAATCTTGTTAATTGGTCAGGCGCTTATCCGATGGCTATTCTGCAGACGGGAGAGCAGCCTTTATGGTTTCAGCTAACGGATGACGGACCTGTTCTTATCGATACAATTGAAGACGCCGCGTTCACAAACGCGCTTGTTCCGTGGCCATATGCGCTTCATATCTGTTTTTTGCGCGAGATAGCGGGGGGAGCGGAAATGGCAGTTAACCGTGACGGATTTTTAAAAACGGCAGTTAACAGAACAGAGCAGAGTCTTGCGCTTTACCGTTTTCCTGGCGGCGATTATTGGAAGCGCTACACTGTAGGCGGTTTTATATATTACGGCACAAATCCTGTCGCGCTTCTTTATTTAGATAACAGATTTCTTGACACGGATGCTTCTAATCCTGTGAACAGAACATGGTCTTATAACATGAATTCCAATACGCCCTATCCTATGGAAATTTCCGTTTTTTCCGCTTTCCCGGCTGAGGAAGGATGGGATATTGACACCCTGCGTCTTGCCAGCGACGGCTTTTACTATTACAGAGCAGCAAAAAGAGGCGGCGCGTCTCCTGTAGTGAGAATGTTCCGCGCGGCGAGTCTTAATCAGGCGGAATATTCAATATCGGAAGAAATTTCTATCGAAAAATTTTTCAATTCCGCTCCCCGTCAGACAGAATTTTCCCATCCTTCTCTGCCTCCCCTGCCTGAAGGATTTGTATACACCGGAATCGCACGGGTAGGAGCGAACATCTTTGCTTCATGGGAAGAACAGGAAGACTTCAGCATCGGCGCCGCCGGATTTGTCGTTATAAAAAATTAAACAGAGCCTTAACAAACTTTTATATTTCCGTTAAACTCTAAGTATGGAAAAGCTTAGAATATTAATCCCTAAAGGGAGAATTTTTGACAATGTAAGTAAACTCTTTTTAGAAGCCGGGTTCCCGATCGCGCTTGCCGACAGAACATACCGGCCTTCGCTCGGCGCGTCTTGGCTTGACGCCAAAATTATGAAACCGCAGAATGTCGGCGAACTTTTGGAAATCGGAAGCCACGACGCCGGCTTTACGGGCATCGACTGGATAAAAGAAAGCGGCGCCGATGTTGAAGAAATGCTCGATCTCGGTTTTGACAAGGTTAGAATTGTTGCGGCGGTTCCGCAGGATTACGACGAAGCGAAATTGAAATCAAAAAAACTTGTGGTTGCCACAGAATATGTTAACCTCGCCGAAGCATGGCTAAAATCCTCCGGTTATCAATATAGAATTCTTCGCACTTACGGCGCGACAGAAGTTTTTCCACCGGATGACGCGGACATGATCATCGATAACACTTCGTCGGGGCAGACATTAAAAGACAATGGATTAAAAATTATCGGAACTTTACTTGAATCTTCCACGCGCTTTGTCGTCTCACGCGCCGCGCTTGCGAATGCGGAGAAAAAAAGCCGCATAGAAGAACTTGCAATGCTGTTCCGCGCCGTTCTTGACGGACGCGAACGCGTAATGCTTGAAATGAACATCCCAAAAGATCAGCTTGAATCTTTGGCGAGCCTTCCCGCGATGCGCAGCCCTACAGTCGCGTCGCTTTACGGAGAAGCCGGATTCGCCGTAAAAATCGCCGTAAAGAAAAACGAAGTGCCCGATATTATTCCCAAACTAAAAAAACTCGGCGCTCTTGATATTGTAGAGTATGATTTAAGAAAAGTTGTGCAGTGAGATTGATGGAGAAGAGATTCACACTGAGGCGTAAAGAGCACGGAGGCTGTGGAAACAACACTCTAATTTAATTTTTTATATTAATTACAATATTGAGTAATGTAAATGAATTTCATTTATAAGTTGTTAGACGAAATATATATTTAATTGGAACGAATATATTGACAAAATAATCTGTTTATATTAGAATATCTAAATCTGAGAAATATTATGGAGCTATTATGTCTATAAAAGCAGTTAATAATACATTAGTTATACTAATAATCATTTTTGGGTCAATTGCATCAATTTATGGCTTCTTTTCAAATAA
>WQRN01000087.1 GCA_009786715.1 Treponema sp. | reverse complement strand
CTTTTTCATTGATATTAGGCATATCACTCTTTGCTACCATTCTGTTCGCTCCTCTTTATAAAAATATATGCTATAATTGTAAAATAGTCAAGTATGCATAAGCAATTTTTTGAAAACAACCCTTTTTATCTGGCGCCGATGGCAGAATTAAGCCATAGAGCGCTCAGGGAGTTAATAGAGGAATTTGGTGGCTGTGACGCCTATTTTACCGAAATGATCAGCGCAAACGCCCTTTTTTCAGGAGGACCTTACGAAAAATGGTATATTGATACCCTCCCAAACCCCGAAAAATGCGTTTTTCAACTCGTTGGAGCCGATTCTGAGGCCTTAGCCAAAGCCGCAGGCTATTTGGACAATTTAGAGTGTGCCGGAATCGATATAAATATGGGCTGCAGCGCTCCATTAATCCGAAAAACAGGCGCCGGCGCCGCCTGGATGGCCTCCATTGACCGTGCCGGGGAACTCATTTCCCGGGTCAGACCGCAGGTAAAACGCCGTTTAAGCGTCAAACTGCGCATCGGCTTTAAGGATGATTTTGAGTACCTGGTACGATTTTGCCGCCGCCTTGAAAACGAAGGGGTAGAACTCATCACTCTTCACCCCCGGCTGGTCAGCGAAAAGTTCAAACGCCTTGCCAGATGGGAATATATCGGCAGGTTGAAAAACGAGTTAAAAATCCCGGTAGTCGGAAACGGCGATATTTCCAGCGCACAAGAACTTGTCCGCCGGGCCGCCGGGAACTGCGACGCTGTGATGGTCGGCAGGGCGGCAGTAAAAATGCCCTGGATTTTCGCACAGGCTAAGGATGTTGAGAAAGAAGATTTTACCGCGAATGAAACTTTCGGCTCTTCCACGAACCAGCAAGAACTAGAACCTGCGGTTCTTTCACGAACGGGAGAAGGAACCAATTCCAACACCTGTTTACCAAGTCCTCAAGCGGAGGCAGAGCACGACCTGCAAAAACAATTTTTGGAATTCTCCGCTGTAGAGACCCTGAAAGGGGCTCAGAAGCGGGTTCCTCCTAATGTTTTTGCGGGGCGCGCGCCGCCTGTGCTTGAGGAGATAGGTATAAGATTTATAGAATTGTTATCTGTGCACCAGCCGCCGGATTTTCATATTTCGAGGGCGAAACGATTTTTTGGGTTTTTCTGCGATAACTTGAAATGGGGGACACATCTTAAGAATCAGATAAATCGAGAGGAGTCGCTTTCAGGGATCGAGAAAGTATGGAAGGAACATTTTTCTGTATATTCCGCTTAATTTTATTTATTTTTTGTAATTAAATCTTTCTGTTTGCGCCTTTCTTTATCGCCCTTAGCGACATGAATCGGCTTCATTGTGCGCGGATCAAGGCCTGTGTAGTACATCACCGTAGACATGGTTCCCGGCGTGGGATAGAACTCCTGCGTCTGTTCCGGCGCAAAGCCTGTCTTTTTTAAGTATTGCGAAAGCTCCTGCGCTTCTTTAAAACCTGCGCCGGGGTGGGCGGATATAAAGTACGGTAATAGATACTGTTTTAACCCAAGTTTTTTATTAACAGCCGTAAAATCATTTCTGAATTGCTCGTAACAGGAAACGCCGCCGCCTGATTCTCCAAAAATTTTTCCCATAGCGTCAAGCACATTCGCGCAAATATGTTCGGGGGCAACTTTTAATTGACCGCTTACGTGGTATTTGCATAAGGTTTCCAAAAATTCGCTTCCGTGTTTTTTATCATGCTGAATAAAATCAAAGCGTATGCCGGAACGTATAAAAACTTTTTTTATACCGGGTATTTCACGCAGGGCTTTTAATGTTTTAAGATATTCGCTGTGATCCGCTTTTAATTTTGGACAGGGTGCGGGATACAAACATTCCCGTTCAGCGCAAAACCCGCCTTTTTTTTGTATGTCACAAACAGGACGGTAAAAATTCGCAGTCGGCCCTCCCACATCATGTATATAACCTTTAAATCCTTCATTACCTTTATTCTTCTGTATTCCTCCGTGTACTCTGTGTTTACCTTCTTCTTTTCTTATTAATCTCTTTGCTTCTCTCACTAAACTTTCTCTGCTTCGCCCCGTAACAGCGCGTCCCTGATGATTCGTGATCGCGCAAAAAGAACATCCGCCGAAACAACCCCTGCTTGAAATAAGCGAGAAGGATACTTCTTTAAGCGCGTTAATGCCGCCTTGCGCGTCATACATTGGATGCGCTTTTCGCGTAAACGGCAGTTCATAAATTTTATCCAGTTCTTCGGATGATAAGGGCAGCGAAGGCGGATTTTGAATAACAAAGCGGTTGCCGTCATTTTCTTCGGCTAACGGTTTTGCGCTTAACGGATCCGCGTTTTGTTTTTGCGTCATAAAGTGATCCGCGTATGCGCGTAACGAAACATCGTCCTTGTTTTTTATTATTTCATAACCCGGTAAAAAAACAGCTTCTTTCCATTTGCTGACATTTTCCTTTCCGTGAACGCGCACACAGGTTCCACGCACATCGCGGATATTTTCAATATTTTCGCCGTCCGCCAAACGCTTCACGATTTCGAGTAAAGGTTTTTCACCCATCCCGTAAACAAGGATGTCTGCTTTTGAATCAAGCAGTATCGAGCGGCGGACAGTATCCGACCAATAATCATAATGGGCGAAACGCCTAAGGCTTGCCTCTATTCCGCCGATTACAACCGCAGTATCTTTATAAGCGCGTCTGATTCCTTCAACATAAACCAAAGTGGCGCGATCCGGGCGCATTCCGCTTTTTCCGCCGGGTGAATACGCGTCATCGCTGCGTTTGCGTTTTGCGGCGGTGTAATGCGCAACCATGGAATCCATGTTGCCCGCTCCGACCAAAAAGCCGAGGCGCGGCTTTCCAAGAACTGTATAAGATGAGGGATTTTTCCAGTCTGGCTGGGGTATTATTCCAACGCGGTAACCCGCGTTTTCTAAAACACGGCTAATTATAGCCGCAGCGAATGAAGGATGATCAACATAAGCGTCGCCTGAAACAAAAACAAAATCACATTCATGCCAGCCTCGCTCTTCCATGTCTTTTCGGCAAATTGGAAGCGGGCTTCCTTGAAGCGGTTCGTTTTGTTTAGATACCGACAACTTCTTTGACCTGGGGTATTTCCTTTTTGAGATAATTTTCGATTCCCATCTTGAGAGTCATTTGTGACATCGGGCAATGTCCGCACGCGCCTGTGAGCCTGACAGAAACAACGCCGTCTGCGTCCACAGAGACAAACTCAACATCGCCGCCGTCTGCCTGCAAAGAGGGACGGACATTTTCTAAAGCGGCTTTTACTTGTTCTTCCATATAATGCTCCTTTTTATTACGGAGAGAGAGGGATTTGCCTTCAACCCTCAGCATCCTGTTCATTAATTTCTCGGAGAGAGAGGGATTTGAACCCTCGGTACCCTTCCGGGTACATACGACTTCCAATCGTACACCTTCGGCC
>WQRN01000086.1 GCA_009786715.1 Treponema sp. | reverse complement strand
AAGCAAGCTCCGCCCATTGCCTTTCCACGCAGTTATTCCCCGACGCTTCCTGTATATCCAGCAAAATGGCAATAAGCTGCTGAGGATCGTTGCCGTATTGAGCCATTATTTTGATAACTTGGTCTTTAGAGAGCTTCTGCATAAGATTATTTTAGTCAAATTTTCCAAGTTAGAAAAGGGGAAAAGGTGACTGACACCCAATTAATCAGGATGGAATCCAATTTTTCCTGTTGGTTTTGGTTTTTCCATCAAGTTATTTAATGCTTTTATTATTTGATTTATTGATTTATCGTGTTCTGTAAACTTGTAATCGCAATGATCAATATGGAGCATTAGGAGCTTGTGTAATTCTGAGATCTGCTCATTTGAACTTGTTTGTGAAAGCACATAGTGTCTTAATTGCACAAAAGCGCGCATTATTTGGATATTTACCTTGATAGCCTGTTCAGAATGAATAACGCTGGATAACATTGAAACCCCCTGTTCTGTAAAGACATAGGGTAAATACCTGATTTTTTCGAATTTTTTTGCGGTTGCAATTTGCGACTTCAAGTTAGATTCATTTTCCTTTGCGGTCACAAATTGTGACCGCAAAATGTCCCATTCGGCTTGTTCTAACTGGAACATAAAATCAGATGGAAAACGTATAATGTTGCGTTTTACCGCTTGATTCATAACCTTTACTTCTACCCTATAAAGCCCAGCCAAATCGCTGTCCAACATGACCTTTTGATTGCGAATTTCGTAAATCATGTTTTGAACAGGTATAACATTGTTTTCTTCCATAGCCCAGAACCTCCGTAAATTTGGGTACAAAAGAAATAACTCCATGTCCCCTGCGACACAAAAAAGTGTCATATATATATGGCGCGGAGATGGCGAAAAGCTTGCTCGAAAATGAAAAATATTTAATGAATTATTAGTGTCAGTCACCTACGATGCACTAGCATCGTACGCTACTAATAGCGTAGGTGTAAATTTTGTACACACTATATCTGGTGTAGGTGACTGACACCTTTTTTTGTTTGCTATATAATACCTCAATGACCAACCAAGACTTCGAAGAGTTAATAATTCCAAGATTTTTAAACTATGTCCGTTTTGATACGGAAAGTGATCGTCGCCTTGAGGAGACTCCTTCGACGCTGGGGCAGTGGGAGCTTGCGAAATTGCTTCGGGATGAGCTTTTGGCGCTTGGGTTAAAAGATGTAAAAATTACTGACCATTGTTATGTGATTGCGCGGCTGCCTGCGAGCGCCGGAAGGGAAAGCGCGCCGTGTATCGGGTTTTTGGCACATCTTGATACGGCGGAAGATGTCGCGGGAAAAGATGTGAAGGCGCAGTTTGTGCAGAGTTACGATGGCGGAAAGATTGAGCTTGAGGCAGGGTTGTGTCTGGATCCGGAGATAGAACCCGATTTGGCTGAGCATAAAGGTAAGGCGATTATTCACAGTGACGGGACGACGCTTTTGGGAGCGGATAACAAAGCAGGTATTGCGGAAATAATGGCGGCGGTTGAGTACCTTGTAAATAATCCGCAGATAGAGCATGGGTCTGTCGAGATTATTTTTACTCCTGACGAGGAAACGGGTAAAGGGTTGCCTGAGTTTCCGCTGGACGAGATAAAATCGGCTTTTTGTTACACGGTAGACGGCGGTCCTCTGGGTGAAATTGAAAGTGAGTGTTTTAACGCTGTTAAAGCGGACATCGAGTTTTACGGTAAGGTGATTCATGTCGGGCACGCGAGAGGCGTTCTTGTTAACGCTGCGCTGATGGCATCGGCGTTCGCAATGCTTCTTCCGCGGAATGAGAGCCCAGAAGCGACTGACGGTTATTACGGCTATTACTGCGCGATGGAAATTGAAGGCGATTTGGAAAGAGCGCATCTCGAAGTTTTTTTGCGCGATTTTGATGACGGCGGTATGGAACGGCGTGTTGCGGCTTTAGATATTTTTACCAAAACTGTGGAAGCCCAGTTTCCGGGCGGGAAGGTAATTGTTAAAAGTCAACCGCAATATTATAATATGAAATCGAAGATTGACGGGAAGCCTGAAGTTTTAGAACGGCTTAAAAAAGCGGTTCATAACGCAGGCGTTGAGTGGTATCTGAAACCTATACGGGGCGGAACTGACGGTTCAAGGCTTACAGAGCTGGGTATTCCCACTCCGAACATTTTTACAGGCGGGCGGAATTTTCACAGCCGGCTGGAATGGGTCAGTGTGAGCGAAATGTGCGCGGCCTGCAGAGTAATTATCGAACTGGTTCGCGCGGACTAATCAGGCAAGGAGATTAATTTATGGCAGACACATTAACTACCGTTTTTGGCGATCAAATAAGAAGAGTAATGAAAACATCTAAAGCGCCTACTGTCATTACCGAAGACAATGTTTATCAGGAAGGCGATCCGAATGTTCTCGCTATTCTTGATGAGATGGTAGATTATTTGCTTCTCCCAAAAAGCGGATTGGACGGAATGGATAACCTTGAAGAGCTTATGGAAAAAGCAAACTCAGGAAAAGCCTGTCTTTTACTTGTTGAACATTACAGTAATATGGATCTTTCTATTTTGTCGCTGCTTGCGCGCAAAGAGGGCGGGCGGGGACAGGAAATCAGCGATTCATTAATCGCGATTGCCGGAATGAAGTTAAACGAAGACAGCCCTGTTGTCGCCGCATTTACCGGCGCTTATTCCAAAATAGTAATTTGCCCAAGCCGCTCCATTCAGGATATGGATCCGGAAAAAGATAAAGAAGAGATCGCGCGCGCAAACGGCATCAACAGGGCGGCGATGAAATCGCTTATCAGGCATAAATACAAAGGGAAACTTGTTCTTGTGTTTCCGTCGGGAACGCGTTACCGCGCATGGGAGCCGGATACAAAAAAAGGCGTAAGAGAAATCGATTCATATATCCGTTCTTTTGATTATATGTGCTTTGTCACAATTAACGGTGAAATTTTACACGTTCAGCAGACTGATATGATGAACGATGCCGTAAGCAAAGATATTATTCGCGTAACGGTAAGCCCTGTTGTAAATTGCAATGAATTCCGCGATAAGGTGCTTGCTGAAACGCAAGAAGAAGACAAGAAGCAGGCGGTCGCGAACGAAATAATGAAAGAACTTGAAAGAATGCATACTGCCGCGGAACCTGAAAGATTAAAATTATTTTCTGATAAGTAAGAAATGAAGCGGCGTGTTTTGTTTCTAAAACTTTAGTTTTATAACACGCCGCCCGAAACGCCTGAATATTTAAATTCAGGCATTAATTCCAGTTACCGCCGCCTCCGCCTCCGCGTTCACGGCGTGGTTTGTCCATCGCTTCGTTTACACGTAACTGACGTCCTTCAAATTCACGGCCGTTTGTGCCTGTGATTGCCGCGGCTGCTTCTTCATCGCTGCCCATTTCGATAAATCCGAACCCTTTTGAGTTGCCGGTTTCACGATCAAAAATGATCTTCGCAGATGCGACACTGCCAAAACCTGAGAACAGGTTCTTCAGACCATCTTCGGTGGTGTTGTAGGAGAGGTTACCGACATACAGTTTCTTCGCCATTGAGAAAATTCCTTCACC
>WQRN01000085.1 GCA_009786715.1 Treponema sp. | reverse complement strand
AAGTGCTGGTGCTTCCAAAACCTCCGGCGCCGCCAAAGCCGTCGATTGTCAGGCTGTTCAATACAGGAACTGAAACTGTTACAAGCGGATTTTGTCCGGAAGCGAAATTGATCCTTTTTGTTGTACGGATATAAAGAATATCATCAACAACCTCTATTACAAAATATTCCAGTAAATTTGGCTGAACCTTCAGCGTAACCGCGTCCGACGGCGCCGAATAATAATTGACATCACAATAACCGTTAATATGGATACCGGAATATTCGCCTACAAGAAACGTAAACACTTCCTGTTTACCCTGCGGCTTCGGCGTATTTACATCCGTAAGATTAATTACAAAACAGCCTGAGAAACATACAGACACAAAAACAAAGGTGGTAATTAAAATTCTTTTCATATATTTATTTTCCTTTCTATTAATTTAGATGTGATCAAAAATAATCCGGCGGCTTCCAGAAAAGTGAGAACAATCAATATCGGGTATGCCGCGATGGTATGCGGCGAAAGAATTATTGATAATCCGAAAATTTGTACATTGCTTATGGGCAATAAAACCGCCTGTAAAAGACTTGCCGCGTAGAAACATCCGCACGCAAGCAAGAATGTTAAAAAACTTGCCGCGGGAACTTTAAATAATATTGATTTTTTCATGGCGGCGCAGAACAGGATGATCATTACAAAAAGAAGATATGCCGCAATCATCATAAAAATTCCGCAAATTGTATAGAACAAATAATTATCCTGAGTACGAGCCATTTCCAGAAAAATTTCCCAAACGTTGTTGCCTATAAAATTAAAAGTTATCCATATTATCGATGCGATTGCAAAAGCCATTGTAATTATATCTGCCGCAAGCATTATAATTACGTTTGCAAGCAATGTTTTCCAGCGCGGCACAGGAGTTAACGCTTGTAAATATGCGTCCGCGGACGCGTACATCCGCCGTCCCATAATTATATCGCTGCCGATATTAGCCGCCATCATAACCGCCACCGCTAAGCCGCCGAGGGTTATAAATAAAATGTGAAGCGCAAACGGAATTGTGCCCGATCCAAGTATTATGAATGTGATATTCATAACAAAAATAATTGCGAACGCAGGCCATCTGATGTGAAACCCCGTTAAAAATGCGTATTTAAATAGTGCCTTCATTTAAAAATACCTCCAAATATGCCTGTTCCACAGTTTGACCGCGTTCTTCACGTAACGTATCGCAGTTACCGGAAAATACGATCTTCCCTTTGGATAAAAAATTAACGCTGTCGAATATGCGTTCTATATCTTTAACAAGATGCGTAGAAACTAAAGTAGACGCGCCCTGCGGCTGCATGGCGATTATCGCGTCTATTACGCGTGTTTTCCCCACAGGATCGATGCCGTCAAGAGGCTCATCCAACAGGTACAGATTTGTTTCGCGCGAGAATGTCAGCCCAAGCACAAGACGTTCTTTCATTCCCTTGGACAGCTTATTGATATGCTTGTCCTGAATATTTACAAGTTCAAGAATGCGCATAAGTTCATCCGCGCGTTCCTGTTTGTAATCATCGTACATTTCGCGGTAAAAAGTGAACGCGTCACGCACTTTCATCCATTGATAGAAAGACAGTGAATCGGGGCAAAAGCCGATAGTTTTTCTCGCCAGAGGCCCCGGCGCGGTGTTGTTGCAGTAGCGGATAACGCCGGCAGTCGGCTGAAGCAATCCAGCCATTATTTTTAAAAGCGTAGTTTTTCCCGAAGCGTTAGGTCCAAGCAACCCAATGATCTGCCCGGAAGGTATCGACATATCGACGCCTTTCAACGCTTCACATCCGCCAAAACTTTTTTCCAGATTACTAATTTCCAGAACTGTTTCCATTTATTACTCCTTTCTTTATAAAAATTTCAAGGTTTTTAATAATTTCCCTGTCCGAACCCCCCAAAGCCCGCATTTCTTCCAAAAAACGGTGTTGAGAACTGACCGCCAAATCGCGGCGTATTTTTTCAATCATCTTCAAATCCTCCGTATAAAAGTATCCTGTACCCCTTTTACTGTTAATCAAGGTATCCCTTTCCATTTCCTGATACGCTCGCTGCATTGTATTTGTGTTTACCTTCAAAAGCGCCGACATCTCGCGGATAGACGGAATACGCTCTCCGGGTTCAATATCACCGCGGACGAACGCTTGGCTGAACATCAGAATTATCTGCCTGTAGATCGGCATCCTGTCATCGAACGCCGGTTTCCACCGCTCCCATAATGGCATACTGTCTCCTCTTATCAGTGTACTATTAAACTAGCACACTAAGGCAGATTTGTCAAGAGGTTTTTAATTTTTTATTTTTCTACAGATACTTCGCCTAGAGCCGATTTAGACGTTTTTCGAAGCCTACAGACTTCGTTCGCTTATTTTGACAGCAGACGATTCATTCTCTATAACGAAGTCTACAGACTTCGTCCGCTTATTTCGATAACAGACGATTTAACTTTTTGACGAAGTCTGATGGGTCTTTCAGTTTAATACCTTCCACAAGAAGCGCCTGATCAAGCAGTACGCCTGATATATCAGCGATGCGGCTTTCGTCGTCGATGTCTTTAAGGCTGAGAACGATTGGGTGCTCGCCGTTTACTTCAAGAATAGGTTTTGTTTCCTGCATCGGCGTTTGCCCCATGGCTTTGAGCATTTGCGCCATCTGCATAGACGGATCGTTTTCGTCCGCAACGATACACGACGGTGAATCGTGCAGGCGCCGCGAGAGTTTAACATCTTTTACTTTATCGCCGAGAGCTTTCTTGATTTTCTCGATAACAGGTTTCGCTTCTTTTTCGGCGGCTTTGTCTTTCGCTTCGCCAAGTTCTTCGTCCGCTCCTGAGCGGTTAACAGCTTTAAGTTCCCATGTTTGAGCTTCGGATTTACCGTCTGCGCCCGGCGTTTCCTTGCGGTAACTGTGCAGCGTTGGAATTATCAAGTCATCGATGTCGTCGTCCATGATGAGGACTTCAATTTCTTTGGCGCGGTACGCTTCCAAAAGCGGAGAAGAGCGCAGCGTGTTTTCATCGCCGCCTGTGATGTAATAAATGTGCTTCTGCTCGCTTTTCATTCTGCCTACATACTCCGCAAAACTTGTCCAGACGGATTTTCCGTCTGAGCCTTCTATGGCTGTGCTTTTAAAACGCACAAGTTCTTGAATCGCCTCGCGGTTGGCAAAATCCTGGTAAAGCCCTTCTTTAAGCGGACGGTTAAACTGCCCGATAAATGTTTCCCACTTTTCTTTATCGTTATCCGCTATTTGTTTAAACTCGGAAAGCAGTTTTTTTACAGACGCGTTTTTAATGTTTAAAAGAATTTTATTCTGTTGAAGGATTTCACGGCTTACATTGAGAGGCAGATCTTCTGAATCAATAACGCCGCGGATAAAACGCAGATATGTCGGCATCAGTTCCTTGTCGTCATCGGTGATGAAAACGCGTTTTACATAAAGTTTAACGCCGGGTTTGTAATCTACATTATACAAATCGAATGGCGCTTTTTTGGGAATGTAGAATAGGGTAGAGTATTCCAGCGTCCCCTCGGCTTTCGTGTGAATGTAACAGAGCGGATCTTCACTGTCGTGGCCTAGTTGTTTATAAAACTCGTTGTAATCTTCATCTTTAAGCTCGTTTTTCGATCTTCGCCAAAGAGCTGTGCCCGAATTTATTCTGTCGGTTTTTGTTACGCTTCCTTTTTCGTT
>WQRN01000084.1 GCA_009786715.1 Treponema sp. | reverse complement strand
CAAAAAGAAGTATTCCGATATTAAATAATAAACCGGAGAAATGCCCGTAAGATTCGCTTGCGGAAATACCAAGCCCGATAATCGCAATCCACGGACCTAATCGCGACCCAATATTTGCGACGGGAACAAGAGTGCTTCGCAAAGCAAGCGGCCCCCATTTTACCGCATGTTGAATGGCATGCCCTGCTTCATGAGCGGCAACGCCGACAGCCGAGATCGATGTCTGCCCGTAAACAGGTTCTGAAAGCCGAAGTTTTTTACCCATCGGTGAATAATGATCTGTTAAAGAACCTGCGACTGCTTCTATCTGCACATCGTTAATGTTATTTGTTCTTAATATAATAGAGGCCGCGTCCATCCCGGTTATTCTTTTTGAATTCATCACTTTTGAATACTTTGAAAAAGTAGATTTAACTTTAATCTGCGCCCATAAGGAAAGTAACAGCGTAGGCACAACTAAAAGCAGATAGTATTGATCAAAAAACATATTCGCTCCTCTTTAATTATTAGCCGCTGGCGGGCTGCGCCTTACAGTATATTCAAGTTTTGCAGGTCCGCTTTTTTCGCTTGTTTCAGCGGCGCGCGAAAGCATTTCTTTCTGAACGCGGAACGGTTTTTCTCCGCCGGCAGGCGTTAATTTTGTCCACTTACCTTCGCTGTCAAGAACGCTTGTATTGCAATTATCATAAAAATAATCGTTTAAAATATCAACCAGTTCCGAGCGTAGTTTTTCATCTTGAATTGGAAATAAAATCTCTACGCGGTGTTCAAGGTTGCGGGTCATCCAGTCAGCGCTTGCGCAGTAAAGTTCGTCCGCTCCTCCGTTGGAAAAGTAATAGATTCTTGAATGTTCAAGATAATGATCTATAACGCTTATTACGCGGATATTTTCTGAAATGCCGGGAATGCCGGGAACCAATGTGCAGATACCGCGGACACAAAGCGAAATTTTAACTCCGGCTTGCGAAGCCGCATATAGAGCTTTAACAATATCAACATCAGTAAGCGAATTCATTTTAGCCATGATTTTTGCCGGATACTTGTGCCTTGCCCTGCTTGCTTCCCTTTCAATTAAATCAAGAAAACGGCGTTTAAGCCCCGTGGGAGCGATTGTTAACCTCATCATTGATTGAACTGTGGAATAGCCCGTAAGCATGTTAAAAATTAACCCTGCGTCGTAGGCGATATCCTCACGGCAGGTAAATAAACAAATATCTTCGTAATATTTCGCGGTTCTGTCATTATAATTTCCGGTAGATAAATGCACATAACGCTTAACGCGGTCGTTTTCCCTTCTCATTACCATCGAAATTTTTGAATGAATTTTCAGATGCGAAAGACCGTAAACTACAATAACACCCGCTTTTTCCAGTCTTTGCGCCCACGAAATATTCCTCTCTTCATCGAAGCGGGCTTTTAATTCAACGACTGCCGTTACATGCTTGCCGTTAAGCGCCGCCTGCTCCAGCGCTCTTACTACCGGGGAAAAAGCCGAAGAGCCTGAGTGCAATCCTATTCCTGGAATCGCGCCGCCGGTTCTGTAGAGAGCTGTTCTAATCGAAATAACCTGCGGGTCAGTCGCGGCTTCCTGAAAGAAGCGCACAACAGGATCAAAAGACTGATACGGCAAATGCAGCATAACATCACCCTGACTGATTCTATCCCAAATCGGCGTTACCCCTGCGTTTAACTCTTCGCTGAAATCTTCCGATTTGTAAATCTTCCACGGTTTTTCATTTAATTCTTCCAGGCTTGCCACGCTTGCAAGTTCCATAAAATCAACAACATTGATAGGTCCGTTTACTTCAAACAAATAATCGTTTTCCAAAGAGAAGCGGCTCGCAAGTTCGTCTCTTAGCCTGCTGCTGCCCGGGGAATAAACCATTCTTATACAATCCGATTTTCCCCTTCCCTCCAGAACTTCAACCATCGCTTCGACATAATCTTCGTCTCTCTGTTCATCTACGGAAAAATCCGCGTCGCGGTTAACTTTAAATAACATGCTTTCTTTAACGCGGTAACCAGGAAACAAATACGCACCCCATGTTACAATAATATCTTCAAGCGACGCAAGGTTGAACTTTTCATTTTCTTCGTTAGGTAAAACATTTTCAAAATCAGGAAGCCAAATAATTCTTTCTATTACGCCAGGAAGAGGAACGATCACTTTTAATTCTTTCGGCGCTTCGCCGACGGTGTCCGGATTTTCCGGCTCTAAAAGAAACGCGGCGTTTAAAGAACGGCTTTCGATAAAAGGCATGGGTTTGTCATCTTCAAGGCGAAGCGGGGTTAGAACAGGGTATATCTGTCCGACAAAATACGAGTCTAAAAAATCAAGCTGCGGAACAGACCACGAATCTGGGCGCAGAATCGAAAGACCGTTTTTAGCAAACCCCGGAAATATTTCGTTACGCAAACATTCATACTGCCTGTTAATTATCGAACGAACTTTTTCTGTAATTGCTTTTAACTGTTCCTCTGCTGTTTTACCGGAAGGATCAATTTCTTTTCCCGGCTCCGCGGCATGCATTCGTTTTAACGCGGCAACCCTAACCATAAAAAATTCATCAAAGTTAGTTGAAACTATAGATAAAAATCTGAGCCTTTCAAGCAAGGGCACATCGCTTCGCAGCCCTTCGTTTAAAACGCGCTCGTTAAAATCAACCCATGAAAGATCGCGTGAGAGGTAAGGGATTGCGTTTTCTTTATTCTCTGCAATGTCACTCATCATTTTCCCCCTAACTCAAAATTACTTTATAGCCGAATACATTTTGAAACATTCCGCCTTTTTCTTCCATACCCATCATTTCAAGCGAAAGATCGTAAGCCCTGTCTACATGAAGAACTACAGTTTCAAGACGGCGTTCAACAGTAATATTTTTTATCTGCTGAGTATGTCCGCGATCCAGCGCATCTGCAACCCTCAGAATTGATGCCATCTTTAAGACCAGAACGCGCTCTTCCCTTTGAAGCATAACAAATTCAATATCCGAACGTGAAGGCGGATCGCCTCTGTGGCAGGCTATTACGTTCGCGATTATTTGCAATTCATCCTGATGAAGCCCGAATATTTCAGAGTTCGCGACAATATACTGCCCGTGTTTTTGATGTCCGGATGTTTTAATATAATTTCCTATATCGTGTAACATCGCCGCTGTTTCCAGCATTATGCGATGACGCATATTCATGCCATGCTCTTTTATTAAAGCGTCAAAGAGCGTCATGCAGTGTCTTGCGACATGCCGCCCGTGCGGTTCGTCAAAATGGAACTTTCTTCCAAGGTTAACAGCAGAAGCTATAATCTGCGAAAAGAATTCACCTTGAAGCGTAGAGTCAACGCCGGACGCTAAATCTACAAGATAACCGTCGCGGATTGTAACAAGAGGAACCGCGACATTCGCCGCGCCCGTGCGCTCAAGGAAAAGTTTTAAAACCAAAAGTCCGGGAACAAGCCCTTCCGCTTCGGCGTATAAAATCCCAAACTGATGTATACATTCTTCAATGCTGAAGTTGCGGATTTTTTCCACGAATTTAATAAAATTATCGCGCTCTATTATTTTACATGTGTCATTAATTTCTTTTCCAACCTGATCCGCCGCAATACGCGCGTCTCCTCCGGCAGCGACTATTGTCCGCACATGAGCAAGATCCATTTCCATGTTTAAAAGACCGAGCGTGTTCCTGATATTTTCATTCAGATAACGCTCAAAGAAAACACCTGCGCCGATACCGTGGCGCGAATGCTGATCAATAATGATTGTACCCATTTTTAAACTGTGAGCCGCAACCATCTGACCGCGGCGAAGGAGCATAATTTCCGTGGAACCGCCGCCAATCTCTATAATCATGGAATTAGCGCGCCAAAAGAGCGGCAAATCCTGTTTTAGCGCATAACGCACAGCAAGATACATAAGTCTGTTTTCTTCGATGCCTTCAACAATGGAAAGTTTAAACCCTGTTTCCTGCTGAATACGGTCCATAAAAACGTCTCTGTTATGCGCGGCGCGAAGAGCGCTTGTAGCGATTACGTGAATGTTGTTATCTGAAATTGACCACCCAGACAAAAGTTCGCGGTAATCCTGAAGAACGGTAAGACACTCCAGAATCGATTCACGCGAAAGTAATCCTGTAGTAAAAACATCGCGCCCAAGAGAAGCTGGCCGCAAAGCGCGGTCTACAACCTGCCAATTGCCGTCTGCATAAATTTCCGCGACATTAAGCCTTATCCCTGTAGAGCCGATTTCAATAATTGCGGTTAATGTCGTATTCATAAGCTAGAGCTTGTCGATAAGTATTGAACATTTTCCGGATGGAATAGGCAGAGTTTTTTCCTTAACGCCGAGAATATTAATTGTAAAGTAGTAGAGCTTTTCGCTTTCCATGTGAATCTCCCA
>WQRN01000083.1 GCA_009786715.1 Treponema sp. | reverse complement strand
AAGGCAATAATGGAGTTTGCGCCTAAATCAATGCTTGACGGCGCTGTTCCGCGTCTTATCGATGAATGGCAGGAATACCCTCAAATATGGAATTATGTAAGGCGCGAAGTTGACGATCGTAAAAAGAAAGGTCAGTTTATACTTACCGGTTCCGCCAATCCCGAAGAACGAGCAAGGCTTCATTCTGGCGCAGGCCGCTTTTCAGTTATTAAAATGAGGACAATGTCATTGTTTGAAAAAGGCTGGTCTACTGGCGAGGTAAGCCTTGCTAAAATAATTAAAAGAAGCGCGCCCGGTTCGGGGCAAGTTGATTTCAGCCTTGAAGACCTCGCGGAAAAAATTACAATCGGCGGCTGGCCGAATCTTATCGGTGCAGGCCGTAAAGCGGCACTTCGGTTTATGCAGGATTATATCGCTCTTATTGCCGAAGTGGATATTAGCAGATTCGGAGGCAAGAGAAGAGACCCTCAAAAACTTATCCGTCTTATGCAATCGCTTGCAAGAAATATTTCCACAGAGGCGTCAATTTCTTCCCTTGCAAAAGATGCAGGCGGAGATCAAACAAAATTGAACGATGAAACAGTTACCGAATATCTGGAAGCTCTTGAGCGGCTGATGGTTGTTGAACCTCTTCCGGCGTGGAGCACGCATATTCGCAGTGCAGATACTCTGCGAAAAGCGCCCAAGCGTCATTTTACCGATCCTTCTCTCGCTGTCGGAGCTCTGGGTTTAACGCCTGCAAAATTAAAAGCGGATTTAAACTATTTTGGCTTATTGTTTGAATCTCTTGTTATACGCGACCTTAGAATTTACGCCGAAGCAAACGACGGAAAAGTTTATCACTACCGCGATTCCCGCGATATGGAAGTAGACGCGATAATCGAATACCCCGACAGAACATGGGCAGCGTTTGAAGTTAAAATGGGTTTTGCCGCGCAGAATGACGCCGCGGAAAATCTCCTCGCCTTCGCAAAAAAAGTTGATCAAAAGAAAATGGGTGCGCCTGCTGCGCTCACTGTGATTACTGCTAATGGGGCTGCTTGCAGACGTAAGGATGGCGTTAATGTTGTGCCGCTGGAAACATTGACAGCGTGATGTATGTTGTTCTACATTGACCGCCGCTAAATCCTCCCTTATAATACTTTTAACGCTAATCATAGGAGCCCAATCATGGATCGCGAATCAAAAATTAAAGAATTAATTTCTAAAATGACGCTGGAAGAGAAAGTTTCCCAGCTTCTTTATAAAAGCCCGGCTATTGAACGGCTTGGAATACCCGAATATAACTGGTGGAACGAATGTCTGCATGGGGTGGCGAGAGCGGGTATCGCGACTATTTTTCCGCAGGCGATTGCGATGGCCGCGGCTTTCGATGAAAACCTTGTGGAGCAGATTGCGGATGCGATTTCTGATGAAGCGAGGGCGAAGCATAATGAAGCTGTTAAGCAGGGTAACCGAGGTCAGTATTGGGGGCTTACTTTCTGGACGCCTAACATCAACATTTTCCGCGATCCGCGCTGGGGGCGCGGGCAGGAAACCTACGGAGAGGATCCTTGCCTTACAAGTAAAATCGGTCTTGCGATGGTGCGCGGAATGCAGGGAAAAGATCCCGAAAATTTAAAACTTGCGGCGTGCGCTAAACACTTCGCTGTTCATTCGGGCCCGGAGAGAGACCGCCACACCTTTAACGCAATTGTAAGCCAAAAAGATTTATGGGAAACCTATCTGCCGGCGTTCAAGGCATTGGTAGACGGCGGTGTGGAATCGGTAATGGGAGCCTACAACCGCACTCTGGATGAACCTTGCTGCGCAAGCAATCTGCTTCTGAAAAAAATTCTCCGCGAAAAATGGGGTTTTAAAGGTCATGTTGTTTCTGATTGCTGGGCTATCCGCGACTTTCACGAGTATCATAAGATCACCAAATTGCCGGAAGAATCGGCGGCTCTTGCCTTGAACGCCGGCTGTGATTTAAACTGCGGCTGCACCTATCCGTTTTTAAATGTGGCTCACAAAAAGGGGCTTGTCTCAGAAGAAACAATCAATACATCTCTTGAACGATTGCTTCGCACCCGCTTCAAACTTGGAATGTTTGATCCGCCCAAGAAAAGCAAATACGGTAAGTTAAACCGCAAAATTATTAACTGTGAAAAACACAGAAAGCTCGCTTTAAAAGCCGCGCATAAATCTATTGTTCTCTTAAAAAACAATAATAATATTTTACCTCTGGATTCAAGTTATAAAAATATTATTGTTGTCGGTCCTGCCGCGGCTAACGCTCATGCGTTGTTTGGAAATTATTACGGCGTTTCTTCGCGCTTTATCACTATTCTTGAAGGTATCGGCGAAAAGGTTAAAGACAAGTTCGGCATCTGTCTTGATTACAGACAGAGCTGTCTTATGTATTGCGAAAATAGTAAAACTCTTGCCATGTACGGCGAAGCGGTTGCTACAGATGTTGTTATCGCCGTAATGGGATTAGACGGCGCGATGGAAGGTGAAGAAGGCGATGCCATTGCTTCAGATTTAAACGGCGACAGAACTTCGATAGAACTGCCTTCATGGCAATTAAATTTTTTACGCAAGATGCGCGAAGCCGGAAAGAAAATAATTCTTGTACTGACAGGCGGAAGCGCCATCGCCTTCCCTGAAGATATTGCCGACGCTGTTGTTTTTGCGTGGTATTCAGGCGAATCAGGCGGGCAGGCGGTTGCGGATATAATTTTCGGTGATGTTGTCCCGTCAGGAAAACTTCCTGTCACTTTCCCCGCGTCAACGGCGCAGCTTCCGCCGTATGATGATTACTCCATGAAAGGCAGAACTTACCGTTACATGAAAGAAAAACCGCAGTACCCATTCGGCTTTGGGCTCTCCTATACAAGTTTCCGTTTTGATTCAATACAGCTGTCTTCGCCTTCAATTTGCGAAGGCGGAAAAATAAACGCGGCAATAACCGTGAGTAACACGGGGAAAAAAGATGCTGATGAAGTTGTGCAGATTTATATTTCCAGAGACAGCAGAAGCGAAGACGAACCGCTTTCATCGCTCCGCGCTTTCAAACGTGTTAATATTCCTGCCGGCGTTAGCCGTACAATCGGCTTTGAAATTCAATCTTCAGCTTTTGAAACGGTAAACGAAAAAGGCGAATCTGTTCTGCTGCCCGGAGATTACACAATAATCGCAGCCGATGCCGCTCCTGTGCCTGTTGCGGCGGAAAAAGGCGCGTCTGCTCCTGTTACCGCGAAAATAAAAGTAGTATAAAAACAACTAAAGGATAAACATAATGAATAAATTTTTACCGGCATTTCTAATTATTTTTATTCTGCTTGTATCCTGTACAGCGGACGACAGATTACTTTCTGTTGATAAAAAAGGGCGGACGGCAGTTGAACGATTCGGATGGCTCAAGGTTGAAGGCACCCGACTTTTAACAGAGGACGGCAGACAAGTGCAGCTTCGCGGTATGAGTTCGCACGGGCTTCAATGGGCTGGAAAATTTGCCAATGAAGATGTTCTTCGCTGGCTTCGTGATGACTGGAATATTCAAATTTGGCGATCTGCCATGTACATAACCGAAGGCGGTTATATGCAGCAGAGAAATTTGAAATTTATGGTAGAAGAAAGCGTAGAGGCCGCAATAAAGCTCGGAATTTATGTGATTATTGACTGGCACACACATCTTGATCGCGATCCAAGGGTATATCAATCATATGCCATCGATTTTTTCCGCGAAATGTCTGAAAAATACGGTTCTTATCCCAATGTTTTATATGAAATCTGCAATGAACCTAATGGAGACAGTGTAACATGGAGCGAAGCCATCAAACCTTACGCTGAAGCGGTTATTCCGGTGATCAGGGAAAGTGCTCCTGACAGTATTGTCATTGTAGGAACTCCATCATACAGTCAACGCGTTGATAAAGCAGCTCTCGATCCGTTAAATTTCCCCAATATCATGTATACTTTGCATTTTTACGCGGGATCTCATGGTAATGAGCTTAAAAATAGAGTAAACGAAGCGATAAACAGGGGAATTCCCATATTTGTTACCGAATGCGGCACAACCAGAAACACAGGCGGCGGCGGAGTCTTCGAAAATGAGTTCCTTGAGTGGCTCTCTTTCCTTAAAGGACACGGAATTTCCTGGGTAAATTGGTCAATAACCAACAAAGGAGAGGATTCCGGAGCACTGGTATTCAATGCTGACCGGGAAGCGCGGGGAGGATGGGCCGATAAGGATTTGACACAATCGGGCAAATTTGTCAGAAAGGTTCTCAGGAACGAAATTCGGGTAAAATAGAAAAAATGTATTGACCTATTAAAAACATTATGATAATATTACATTTAATAATCTAAACCCAAAAAGGTTGAGAAAAAGTATTTTTTGGAGGAAAAGAGATGAAAAAAGCTTTAGTTATCTTAGGCGCAGTGCTTATTCTTTTCAGCGTAAGCGGCTGTAAACAAGAAGGGTT
>WQRN01000082.1 GCA_009786715.1 Treponema sp. | reverse complement strand
GAAAAACTTGCAAAGATAAAAATTGTTCATGCGGTAATTGATGAAGCGCACTGTGTAAGCGAATGGGGAGAAAGTTTTCGTCCCAGTTACCTTGAAATCGGTTCCATAATAGATTCTCTCAATCCGCCGCTTGTTACGGCTTTCACCGCCACCGCCAGCTCTCCCGTATTAGAAAAAATTAAAACATATATTTTTGGCAACAACGAAGCCAATCAGATCATTGGAAACCCGGACAGACCCAATATCAGCTACTGCGCAAAAGGATGCATCAACCGCGATCTTGCGGTACGGGATTTATTAATCGCGAATAAACGCCCTGCAATTGTTTTTTGTTCTTCGCGCCCGGGAACTGAAAAACTCGCCCGCTATCTGCGGAATGAACTTGAAGAGATGGGTCACTCATGGTACAAGGAGATTCGTTTTTATCACGCGGGATTAAGCAGGGAAGAAAAAAACGAAACAGAAAAATGGCTGCTTCACAACACAGAAGCCGTGCTATGCAGCACCTGCGCGTTCGGAATGGGCGTAGACAAATCAGACGTGCGCACTGTAATACACAGAGACTGCGCTCCGTCTGTAGAAGCATACCTGCAGGAATCAGGCAGAGCCGGCCGTGACGGAGAACAATCAAAAGCATTCCTATTATGGGGACCCGATGACGAATCCGCTCTGGCTAGATGTAAAGAAGAAGCAAACCGCGCAAGACTTTTACAATTATTAAATTACGCAAAAAATATTGATCGCTGCCGCCGCCACTCACTGCTTGAAATGTTAAATTACGACTCAGGCGGTGAAGTGCCTGAAAAATTATGCTGTGACGTATGCTGTCCTGCGGACAGCTTCAAAAAGGAAACCAGTGCCAATTTACGGGAAGAGCAATCAGTAATAAATTTTATCCAAAGAAACAAAAGACGCTTTACACAACCGCAAGCCGCCTCAATTCTTGAGCAAAACGAAACAACAAGATGGTCACAAGAAGAGGCTTCAAGAACGATAAGTTATTTAATTAATAAAAAAAAATTAAAAACATTAAACAATATAATCTGGAAGAATAAAATCACGATACCTTGAACAAAGCGTAAATATACGCTCGCGATAAGCTCTGGCGGGGCGTCCGAGTCTGCACCGCGTTAAGCGGTGTAGATAAAAAAATAGCAAGGCGTGGCGCCAGATAAAAGTCAATGAGACAGAAAAAGCGCGAGCGCTTTAGCGCGAGTAGTGCGCCGCCCGTGCCAAGCGTGTCGTTCGTGCTGTGCACGGACGGCGCGTTTGGGCTCGGGCAGGACCCCCGATGATATCTCTAGGCGTATATTTACTCTTTAATACCGCCCATCGTAAGACCGGATATAATGAATCTGGACATCAACGAGTAGAAAATAATAATCGGTATCAGAGAAATGGCAATACCAAGATAGATACCGCCGTACTCGGTGCGGTAAATATCTCCGCGCAAGGCATAAATCAACATCGGCAATGTAGCTCTTTTTTGATCGGAAATAATAACAGACGGCGTAAGGAGGTTATTCCATGAGCCTACAAATGTAAAAATCGCCTGTGCCGCGAGAGCCGGAATCGCGACAGGAAGAATAATGCTGTTAAAGATGCGATACTCTCCCGCGCCGTCGATACGCGCTGCGTCAATAAGTTCGAATGAAAGAACCGACTTCATGTATTGACGTATAAACAACACTGTTGTAGCAGCGGCGATACTGGGAATAATTAACGGAATGTAAGTGCCAACAAGTCTCCATCTTGCCATAAGCTGATAAAAACCAATAAAGGTAAGAGAACCCGGAAGCATCATGATGATTAGAATTAATATCCAAATCGCTGTTCTTCCTTTAAACCTGTAAACATGAAGTCCGTAAGCTGTTAAAGCGGAAAAATAAACACACAACAATGTAGTGCATATCGCAATAAACGCGCTGTTTCCAAAACCTTGCCAAATCTGGAAATTCCTCTGTGTTAAAGCGCGCCAGTTATACACTACATTCGGCGGAGTAATAGTAGAAGCAACCATATCGCCTTTTTTTATTCTTGATCCTTCTTTAGTAAAAAGAACAGCGCCGTCAGAAAGATTAAAAAGCGCAAGCCTTTCGCCGTTATCATCAACAACGACTATACGAGGCTGCCTGCTTTCTGTGCGTATCCTGACTACTACAAGCTCATTAGCGTTTGTTTTTTTATTAAACTGCTCTTTCATTGTGGTGCCCATAATCAAATCAAGATACCTTACAGTTCCTTCCGAGGGAAGATTAATTATTTCTAATTTATCCTCTTCTCCTTCTGCTGATATTTTCACTTCTTTGGTCTCATCCCATTTCGCAATTACTACATCCTTTTGAGGCCAAAAAGCGCCTTTGCCCGGAAGCAAAGAAAGCCCGGAATTAATTTGCTCTGTTGTACGCGTAGCGTTAATTAATACAACATAAATCGGCACAACAGCTACAAGAGCCAGAGCAATCATAAGCGCATGAATTAAATAACGTCTCATAGGAGTATCAGTTCTGCTCATTTCGCGCCTCCTTTCCTAATCTTAATATCAGATCGATCCTGCAGGAAGAAGAATATTAATAAAGCGAGGAAAATGGTTATAACAAATATACCCAAAGAAACAGCAGAGCCGTAAGCATAATCATTTTGCCCCGTAGAGAAAGCAATGTTGTACTGATAAATAACAGTTGTTCTAATACCGAAGGCGGGATTGCCTCTGGCATCAGTTAACGTGTATGGAATATCAAACATCTGCATACCGCCGATCATTGATGTAACAAGAATGTAAAGCATCATTGGGCGTAAAAGAGGTAATGTTATATACCATGCAGTTTGCCGGCTGTTAGCGCCGTCAACCGTAGCGGATTCATACAACGATATTGGAATACTTGTAATACCTGCCATCAGCATAATTAATGTGTGACCGTACCACATCCACCATTGGATAAATGCGACCAAACCCCGCGAGAATGAAACGCTTCGGAAAAAGTTAAACGCATGCGGAATCCATTCTCCGTTTTCAAAAACCGTATCTTGAATACCCAGCGAACGTAAGAATTGATTCGCGGGCGCGTTAATGTACCCGCTATAACCGAAAATACTGCGAAACAGAAGAGCGACAGACGCCGCGGTAAGAAGATTCGGCATATAAATAATTGCGCGGAACATACCCTTACCCGCCAGATTTAACCTTACATCAGAAAGCCAAATAGCCAGCACCAACGCTAACCCCAATTGCGGTATAAAGTTAAAACCCCAAATAATAAATGTATTTTTTAAAGCACCCCAGAAATTATAATCCTTTATAAGTCTGCTGTAATTCACAGTGCCGTAGACAACTTTTCCTTTACCGTTACAATCAGAACAGGTTAAAGGGTTTGCCCATCCATGAACATTTCTGGTTCCGCTGCCTGCGCATGCTTCGCATTCAGAAGAAAATCTTATATTCTGTTCGAAACCTTTCATGTTTGTAAAACCAAGCATGAATGTATAAATGGTCGGCCAAAGATTAAAAAGACCAAAAACGACAATAAAAGGCAAAACAAAAAGATATCCATGACGATTTGTTCTTGCTTCATGACCAATAACTTTTTTTATTTTAACTTTTTTTAAAATAGCTTGTTCTTCTGCGCTTTCTTGAGTCATTTCCAGCGCGGCTTCCTGAGACTCATGAGGCATTTCCGCTGCTGCAACATTTTCCTCGGAATTTGTTTCAGCCTTAATAGCGCCTTTTTTCTTCGGCATAGGTTCCCCCTAAAAAAAAACCTGACCACTTGAACAAGTGGTCAGGCGTAACCTTTTAGATCAATCAACCTCTGTTGATTAGAATCCGAGTGTGGTCTGAACCTGAGCCCTGAAATCAGCAAGGGCCTGAGCTTTTGTTTTCTCGCCGAGGACGAAAGCAGTTGCTTCTTCCTGGAAGAGACCTTCAATCGCCTGGTCTGTTCCCTGAGTAAGTCTGCCGTCTACGGATTTTGCCATTTCAGCAAACGCCGCATAGTGGTTCTGTCCGCCGAGGAAAGCTTCACTGAAAGTGTCTTTAATCTTATTTACAACATTCATGTTGCTGACCATGTCGCCTGTGTCATTTGCCCATGCTGTAAGGAATTCATCACTTGTGGTGAGCCATTCGATCATCTGCTTTGCGAGTTCGGGGTTCTTTGTGCCTTTGTATGCGCCAATCCATGTGCCGCCCCAGCGATAAGCCGCGGGACCCGGGATCATCGCCCAGTCGCCTGATGTGTTCGGAGCATTGGTCTTAAGAACATAGTGCAAGCCCCATGTGGGGAGGAAGTATGAGAAAGCTTCAAGCGGGTTTCCGTTTTCATCTTTGAGCTCGTCTTTCATACCTGCAAACCAGCCTTCTGACCACTGTCCGACGCGTGCGTCATAGCGGTTGTCATGGATGATTTTGCCGATATCTAAATATTTTTCCATATTAGGATCTATATTTAATCTGTTGTTCACAACCCAAGGTGTTGACCTTGAGCCGAGGAATACGTTATAAAGATCGCCGCGGCTGGAAACTACTAAACATCTGCCGTTTGATCTGGCCTTGAGCAGCTGAGCTGTTTCAAGGAACTTGTCAAGATTTGTGAAGTAGGTCTGAACGACATCAGGATTATCTGTGCCGAGATATTTCTGAGCGAGGCTGCGGCGATAGAACATAGCGCCGGGGCATGCCTGCCATGACATTCCGTATACTCTGCCGTTGTATGTTCCAAC
>WQRN01000081.1 GCA_009786715.1 Treponema sp. | reverse complement strand
GTTCTGATTCCATTATTGTAAAGTTTTTTTGCTTCTTCAACGCATGCGGCAAGGACGGCATCGGGAGTTTTTTCGCAAGTAATAGTTCTTGCCCAGCCTGAAATTCCAATCAGGTGAGATAATATATTTTCTATCTCTTCAGATTTCTCTTCTGCCGCTTGAATGTAATAACGACCGGCGGTGAATTTATATTTTATTTTTTCATCAACTTTAGACAGCAGCCTTTGGATATTACTTTTAAGAGCGCCTTCAAAACTTTTGCGGTTTTCGCCTTTGAGAGTAAGTTCTGCAGGTTTTAATAGCCATGTGATCATAAAGTTTTTAATACCTCTGTAATGCCATCGATCAAAAGTTCAATCTCCTCATCTGTAGTATACCATCCCTGAGAAATGCGAATACCCTCAACTCTTAGTTTTTCTCCAATACCCATCGCGGCGAGAACAGGGCGCTCTTGCGACGATGAAGAGCAGGCGGAACCTGTTGATACCGCAATGCCAAGATCGTCAAGCGCGCGCGCCATTACCTCTCCGGGGATATTGTTAAACGCTGCCTGTAAAATGTAAGGTGAGAATCGATCGTCATCGGCAACGCGCTCTTTGGGGATGATTGTACATCTGTCAATTTTGCAAAGAGCTGTTATTAACCTATTCCATCTGGTTTTCGCTTTTTTATTTTGCTCTTCGATATCATTTAACGCTTCAAGGCAGTCCGCAAGAGAAACCGCACCCTGTACATTTTCCGTGCCGCCCCTGATGCCGTTTTCCTGTCCGCCGCCTGAGTAAAAAACTTCTATGGGCTTACGAAGGTACAAAAGCCCGATTCCGCGGGGACCTCCGATTTTATGAGCGCTGATTGACGCTGAATCAATATTCCAACTTTGAATGTCTATAGGTATTTTTCCAACTGCCTGTACAAGGTCGCAATGAAAATGAACTGGCGCTTTGTTTCCGTCCGCGCAGGATGTAATGGACGCAATATCGCTGACAGCGCCTGTCTCGTTATTAACCGACATGATTGCGGCAAAGCGCGTGTCTGGGTATTGTGTTAACGCTTTAGAAAAAGTATCAGGCGTTACTCTGCCGGCAGAATCAACCGCGATATAACCGCAGGGTTTACCCATCTTTTCAAGGGTTTTCATTCCATCCCTGATTGACGCGTGTTCCGCAAGAGAGGAGATAATTCGTCCTTTTCCCGGACGCGTCAAAGTTGAAAAAAGGGCGATGCTGTTGGATTCGGTTCCGCCTGATGTAAAAAAAAGTAACTGCGCCGGGACATTAAAAAAAGCAGCGCAGCGTTTTCTTGCGTCTTCGAGGCATTGTTTTGCAAGGCGGCCTTCGCTGTGCAGTGATGAAGGGTTTCCAAACGGCGCAGCAGAAGATATTTGCGAATAGGGGGCGCTGGCTGCCCAATCAAAGTATATCCGTCTTTTATTTGAATCGATTTTTTCCATGTTTCTATTGAATACCACTATAAAAATATATAAAAAATCGGTAATATTCAATGGGAGTATTATTATGTTAGTTCTTAAATTCGGTGGCACGTCTGTTGGAAGCCAAAAAGGTATCGAAAGTATTATCAGTATTTTAAAAGACAAGGAACACTCAGGGAATGTAAGCGCTGTTGTTGTTTCCGCATTTTCAGGCGTTACAGACAGCCTTATCGGTCTTGCGAACGCTTCGGTGCGCGGTGAAGATTTTACCAAGCAGGTTGAAGCGTTAAATAAAATACATACAGACTGCGCCCAGATTTTCCTGAAGGGCAGCGATCGTAAAGACGCTGTAAAAGAAATTCAAAATTTAATAACTCTTTTATCCCAGATTTTAGACGGGATTTCTCTTTTAGGCGAGTTATCTGTGCGAAGTTTGGATTTAATAATGAGTTTTGGCGAAAGGCTCAGCGCGAACCTTATTACCTATATTTTAAAAGCGAATGAAATAAAAGCGGAATTCCTTGATGCGCGAAACCTTATAAAAACAGATTCCAATTACAACAGAGCGGAAATTCTTAAAAAGGAAACTGAAGAAAATATTAACGCGCATTTTAAAAACGTTAAAAAAACATTGCAGGTTGTAACAGGTTTTATCGGCTCAACTTTAGAAGGGCACACGACAACTCTAGGGCGTGACGGTTCCGATTTAACAGCCGCGGTTTTTGCCGCCGCTCTTGGAGCGAAAAAACTTGAGATATGGACGGATGTAGACGGAGTGTTAACAGCCGATCCTAATCAAGTTAAGAGCGCGTTTCGAATAGATGAAATCTCATACATTGAAGCGATGGAGATATCCCATTTTGGCGCAAGGGTAATTTTTCCCCCGTCTGTAAAACCTGCAATGGAAAAGGGGATACCGATTTCAATACGCAATACATTTAACCCTTCATGTATCGGCACAAATATTGCCGCAAAAGCCGGCGGCGGAAAATACCCGATTAGAGGGATTAGTTCTATTTCAAGCGCGGCTCTTGTCAGGGTGCAGGGCGCAGGCATGGTAGGCGTTGCCGGTTTCTCCGCCCGCGTATTTAGCGCGCTTGCGCGAAAAGGTATCAGCGTAATGCTGATCTCGCAGAGTTCAAGCGAATATTCAATCTGTTTCGCCGTACTGCCGGACGATGCGCAAAAAGCGGATGCGGCGTTAAAAGAAGAATTTGCAAATGAAATCCGTTCAGGTTCTATCGAAAAGCCTGTAATAGAAAAAGAACTTTCTATAATTGCGGTTGTCGGTTCTGCCATGAAAAGCGCGACAGGTATTTCGGGTAAATTTTTCCACGCGCTTGGCCGTAACGGCGTAAATATTGTTGCAATAGCGCAAGGATCTTCAGAAATAAATATTTCCGCTGTAATTTCAGCGCAAGACGAAGCAAAAGCCCTTAATGCGATACATGATGCGTTCTTCTACACTCATAGGCGTTCTGTAAATCTTTTCATTGTGGGAACTGGGCTTATAGGCGGCACCCTGCTGGATCAGATCGCGGAGAACCGTGAAAAACTTGCAGATAACATGATCAAGATCAATTTGATAGGCGCCGCCAATTACGATAAGATGATCTTCTGCGATAAAGATAATATGCAAGACGGGCTTGATCCTGTTAAAGTTAAAAAACTGCTTACAACGCAGGGGAAAGCGCAGGGCACGGAACAGATTGATGTTAAAACAGGCGGAGCTGTTTTTGTTGACAGGATGGCGGCAATGAATCTTCCCAATTCCTGCTTCTGCGATTGTACAGCAAGCGAAGATATCGCCGCTCTTTACGAAAAAATTCTCCACGCTTCAATACCGATTGTAACGCCTAATAAAAAAGCAAACTCAGGTTCGCTGGATTATTACAAGCGCCTTACCTCTTATTCAAGGGAAAAGGGAATACCGTATTTGTATGAATGTACTGTAGGAGCGGGGCTTCCTGTTATTTCCACTTTACGCGATCTTTTCCTTTCAGGCGACAAGGTGTTAAAAATCGAGGCTGTGCTTTCAGGTACTTTAAGTTTTATTTTTAACAACTTCGACGGCTCAATGCCGTTTTCAGCCCTAGTGCGGGAAGCGAAAGCAAAGGGGTATACAGAGCCGGATCCGCGCGATGATTTAAACGCGATGGACGCTGCGCGAAAGGTTTTAACCCTTGCAAGAGAATGCGGTCTTAACATTGAGTTTAACAATGTCACGATAGAGCAAATTCTGCCGCCTGCTTGTTTAAAAGCAAAAGACATCGATTCGTTCTTCCTCGAACTTGAAAAAACAGACGCTCAGTTCGAAAAACGCCGCGCTGCAGCCGCCGCAAACGGAAAAGCTCTTCGTTACATTGCGGTAATTGAAGAAGGAAAGGCAAAACTGTCCTTCCGTGAAGAAGAATCGGGAAGCCCGTTTTGCTCGCTTGTAGACAGCGACAATATTGTAGTGATCACGACAAACCGTTATTCAAAACTACCAATGGTTATAAAAGGCCCCGGCGCAGGAGCGCAGGTAACAGCAGGCGGCATTTTTGCGGACATTCTGCGAACGGCAAGAACGCTGGTGTAGGAGAAAACAATGGCGATAGCTGAGAATATAAAAAACGCATTAGCCTCTTCTTCGATGATTCGCAAAATGTTTGAAGAGGGCATACTTTTAAAAAAACAGCACGGCAGTGATAAGGTTTTCGATTTTTCGCTTGGAAACCCTGACATTGAACCGCCTGCCGCTTTTCATGACTTATTTGTAAAACTCGCAAATGAAGATGAAAAAGGCTCTCACTGGTACATGCCCAACGCAGGTTATCTTCATGTAAGGGAAGCCCTCGCGAAAAAAGTTTGTAAAGAGCAAAATGTAAACATAGACGGCTCTCATATCGTTATGTCATGCGGCGCGGCAGGAGGGCTTAACGCGGTTTTTAAGACAATCTGCAACCCGGGCGATGAAGTTATCGTAACGCGCCCCTACTTTATGGAATACAGGCCGTATACAAACAACCACGGGGCGAAACTTGTTGAAGTTGACGCGCTTGATAATTTCGACCTTGACATAAATGCCATTAAAAATGCGCTGAATGAAAAAACAGCCGCCGTTATTATCAATTCTCCGAATAATCCGACGGGAAAGATTTACTCTGAAGAATCTTTAACTTCATTAGCGTCGATTCTTTGCGAACATGGAAAAAAGACAGGGCGTTTTGCGTATCTTGTATCGGACGAGCCGTATCGCGAGATCGTGTATATGGGGAATGTGCCGCCTGTTTTAAGCTGTTATAAGGAATCCATTGTTGTAACATCATATTCAAAGAGCTTGTCTCTTCCCGGAGAGCGTATTGGTTTTATCGCCGTGAATCCGCAGATTACGGACAAAGACGATCTTGTTAACGGTTTAATTTA
>WQRN01000080.1 GCA_009786715.1 Treponema sp. | reverse complement strand
TCGTTTTCCAGCAAATCGGGAAACCGCCTATTGGTAATTTTAATAATATGCGTTGTAGGATGTTTATCATCGGATCTGTAATATTGATTATCGCTCTTATAAACGGCAAATTTAGACTGCGCTCCTGCAAGCGAAAGACGCGGCGGATTTTCAAGGCTGGTAAGCAGAGGGTCTTCGGGCAGCCTGTCAATTATCTGCGCAATTTTGGCGGAATTGATTTCGTGTAACAGTTCATTGTCATTATTAACATAATTAGATTTATATAATGATACCGCTCCGGCGCAGTCGCCGCCGAACCTGTCAAGAATCGAATAAACTTTATTGCCGGAAACATGCTCTTTGGCAAATATCTCGAACGCTTCGCCTTCGGGAATTAAGTTTTCAAAAAAAGGAAAAATATAAGGGTGGGAATAATTTTCATCTCTTACAGGCAAGCGAACAGACAATACTCTTTCATTTTCGCTGTCATATTGAAATGAAAGCTGTAAATCATCATCTTCGCTTAAAACCCCGATTAATTTTCCGCAAAGATACACATTTAATTCACGGCTCATTTATCATTTCCCTGTGCGCTTGATATTTCGACTTTTAAGCCAAGAACCTTTGCCACTTCCAGCGCCTTATCAAGCTGAATAGTGTGTTTGCCGTTTTCAAGATCGCTTATAAACCGTACGCCGGTATTGGCTATAGCGGCCAGATGCAGTTGAGTAATATGTAATCTTTTACGGTGTGTTTTAACGACTGCACCAAATGTTTTTACGTCAATTACTTCCATCAACATTCTATAAATATTCCCTATCGGTAATATTAATGGATTTTTCCTTGAAATTCAAGCAAATTTGCAAAAATATTACCGATAGGGAATATTTACGAGTTTTTCCCAAAAATTCAAGCAAATTTGTCAAAATATTACCGATAGGGAATATTTTAACTCCTTACTCATTATCCCACAGTTCCTAAAACTCTTGAATTTTCTCTATAAATTCACCATACTTATACCACATGAACAAGTATATTTTCGTCTCCGGCGGCGTTTGTTCCAGTTTGGGGAAGGGTGTTGCAGCGTCTTCAATAGGCGCGCTGCTTGAAAGCAGAGGGCTTAATGTCCGCATGGTTAAATGTGACCCCTATATAAACGTAAACGCCGGTTCCATGAGCACTTATGTACACGGCGAAGTATATGTTACCGACGACGGAGCGCAAACCGACCTCGATTTGGGCAATTATGCCCGTTTTACTAAGGGCAGGCTGAGGCAAGCTAACTCTATTACAACAGGACAAGTCTATAATTCGGTAATTCGCAAGGAACAGGAAGGAAAATACGAAGGAAAATGCGTGCAGGTTATCCCGCATATAACCGATGAAATAAAAAGCCGAATCCTTGCAGTCGCAAAAGAAGATAATGACACAGATATAGTAATCGTAGAAATCGGCGGAACCGTCGGCGATATAGAATCGATACCATATCTTGAAGTGGCGCGTCAGATGATCCACGAAAACGGAAGATCAAATGCCATTTCTGTACACCTTACGCTGATTCCCGAAGTCGCAGGCGGAGAGCTTAAAACAAAGCCAACGCAGCATTCTGTAAAATCAATGCAGGAAATGGGAATCCAGCCTGATATCCTCATCTGCCGCTCTCCTGTAATGCTGGATGAATCTACCTGTGAAAAAATCGCGCAGTTTACAAATGTCGATTTAGACGCTGTTTTTACTTCACCTAACATTAATACGACAATTTATCAGATACCTATAATTTTTTCTGAACAAAAACTGGATCAGGTTATCCTTAGAAAAATGGGCGTTGAAAGCCGTCATACCGATATACGTCCGTGGCTTTCTGTAATGGATCATTTCAACAAACGAAAAGGAAAAGTTCGCGTGGGCGTTGTCGGCGAATACATGGAAATCCACGACACATACACATCGCTTTACGAAGCGCTGTTCCACGCAAGCCTTGAATGCGGCATAGAAGTTGAGTTTGAAAAAATCGAAGCGTCCAATTTGGATAAAGCGGGCAGCGCAGATTCAATTTTAAAAGACGTAGACGGCATTCTGGTTCCCGGCGGCGGCGGAGAACTTGGAATCAACGGGATGGTGAAAGCCGCCGAATGGGCAAGGACAAATAAAAAACCGTATCTCGGCATCTGCCTGGGTATGCACATAATGGCGATTGAGTGGGCGCGGAATGTTCTGAATTGGAAAGACGCAGATTCAGCCGAATTTGCCCCAGACACAAAACACCCTGTTATCTGCCAGAGCGACGGCGGAACAATGCGGCTTGGCGCCGGAGAAACCGTAAACGAAGACGATACGCACATCATGGCGGCATACGGCGAAAAAAATATAACCGAACGCCATCGCCATCGCTATGAATTTTCAAATCAATACCGTGATGAAATAGCAAACTCCGGTTTAAAACTTGCCGCCTTTACGCCAAGCGGTAAATTGGTTGACTGCATTGAATGGCCGAACCATCCTTGGGGTGTTGCCGTTCAATTTAATCCTGAGTTTAAATCCAAACCAACTGCGGCGTCTCCGCTGATAAGGGATTTTATTAATGCCGTTAAGAAGGGTAAATGAAAAAGAATGAAAACCGCGCGCGCGGAGCTGTCTGCAAGTTAACCATTCTCGTTTCAATATTGTTTTTATTAGAGAGCTGTACTTTTGATTACGGCGATTCAGCGTCTTCGGACAGTAATATGCCGGATTTGATAATGGAAAATGTTGACTATGTGCGCGTAAGAGCGGCGGATCCAATTGCGCGATTTCAAGCGGAACGCGCCGAACGTTATGAAAAACAGGGGTTGATGAAACTGCAAAATTTTTCCTTTGAACAATACGGCGAGCGCGGAAAAGAAGTAAACGCTTCAGGGCAGGGAGGAAGAGCTGAAGCGGTTATCGAATCCGGAGACATTTCAATGACCAACGGCGTCAGGCTGGAAGTCGGATCGGAAGACATCATCATTGAAACAGAAAATCTTGACTGGAAAGATGAACCGCGCATGTTTTATACAGGGCCGCAAGACAAAGTAACCATCTACCGCGAAAACGGCACAGTCTTTAACGGTGTTGGGCTTACAGCAGATACCCGCAGACGAACATTCGAATTTACGGGTTACGTTACCGGAACTTACATACATGATGACTTGGAAGAAGAATCGGTTTTAACGGAGAATGAATGATCGCATTCCAAAGAATTAAATCAAAAAAAATTGCCGCGAATATATACCGCGATATCGAGGCGCAAGTCCGCAGCGGTTCATGGTTAGTTCTCTTCTTTTTAATTTTTTGTGTCCAATCAATATCTGCGGATATTTTTACCTTTAAAGCCGACAGAATGTCTGGTTCAAGAGCGCTTGGGCGGGAGTCTACAATTTTAATCGGAAACGCGGAAGTAAGATCTGATAACCTGCTGCTGCGCGCCGATAGAATCGAAATACAAGGCGATGATAATCAATTTATCAGCTGTACCGGCAATGTTTGGGGGCATGAAGAAGATAAAAATATTTTATTTTATACCGATAAACTTCGCTATGATCGTAAACTAAAAATCGCGCGGCTGGAAGGCAACTCAACTTTGGAAGACAGAGAAAGGGAAATAGTCGCAAGAGGACGTTTTATAGAATACGACGATCAGAATGAAATAACAGTTTTACAGATTTCAGTGCGTTTGTTCAAGGACGATATGGTTTGCCGCTCTGAATACGCGATTTATCACCGTCAGGATAGATTGCTGGATCTATCCGGTTTCCCGATAGTGTACAAAAGTGACGATGAATTCCGCGCGGACAAAATCCGCGTGGATTTGGACACTGACGATGTCATCATGGAAGGCGCGGTGTCCGGAACAATAATGAATTAACTTTATGGAAGAGAACCAAATTCAGCCTGATGTGCTGGCGGCAGTCATCTCATCAACATTAACATATCATAATACAGGCATAGACTCAGCAAACAAAACAATTACAATTGAATTTCCGAGAGAAGAAAAAGCGCCGCCTCCGAAACCGGAAATACACCATCTCGGTGTTTCCAATTTACATAAAAGTTTCGGTAAGAAAGCGGTTGTTAAAGGCGTTAGTTTCACGATGAAGAACGGTGAAGTCGCGGGACTTTTGGGTCCGAATGGAGCCGGCAAGACAACAATCTTCTACATGATTGTAGGTTTTTACCAGCCTACCATGGGCATAGTAACAATGGATGACGTTAATATAACTCAGATGCCGATGTACCGCCGCGCAAGAATGGGAATTGCCTATCTGCCGCAGGAAGCGTCTATTTTTAGAAAACTAACAGTCGAGCAGAATATCTGGGCAATTTTAGAAAGCCGCCAAGACATTGATGATTATCAAAAAGAGGAAAGGCTGGAAAGCCTGTTGGACGAGTTCGGAATCGGCAGGATACGGTCGCAGTTCGGCTACACTCTATCAGGCGGAGAGCGCCGAAGAACTGAAATTGCCCGCGCGCTGGCAACATCACCAAAATTCCTGCTTCTGGACGAGCCTTTTGCCGGAATCGACCCCATCGCGGTATACGAAATCAAGCAAATTATCCGCCAGCTTGCCAATAAGGGCATCGGCGTCCTCATTACCGACCATAATGTCCGCGATACTTTGGAGATAACCAACGAAGCTTTCATCATCGCCGACGGTCAAATTTTCGCCCGCGGCGGCAAAGATGACATATTAAACAATGAGATGGTTAGAAAAGTGTATTTAGGCAGTGAATTTAGGATGTAAACCGAAATCTGCAATTAAGCGTTGTTTATCGTTGGCTGTTGTTGATTTTTATTCTAAGAATTCCTTGAATTTTTCCAATTGTTTTTCATTCAAACTGACAACGCGTTTATATAATTCCGCGCTGATTGCCTCTGCCGATTTTAATTCTTCAAGCATTTCAGGAGTGATATCAAATACTAATACTTCATAATGATAACTTCTGTCGTGAGGGAGATTTTGACGAATCGGTTCATTATCTTTTAATGTATATATTTTATCATCAATTTTAATCCTGATGCTATCAGCAAATATCCACTTGTATCCATGAACTTCCGCTTGAAAAACATATTTAATAATATTTCCGTCCATACGATATCGTCCGATTTTTAATCCCATATCAGC
>WQRN01000079.1 GCA_009786715.1 Treponema sp. | reverse complement strand
GCTTTAATATTCTACAACAATTCATACTATGAAACCGCGGGCTGGATAAAAGCAAGCGATCCTCCGGTTCCATGCGAAGGCGGTACGCGAAGAGATAATTTAGATGAAGCTCTTGGCATTCACTACGACAGCAAATATTTTACCTTGTTACGCGAACAAAAATCTAATTTGTGGTTTATACGTTCTTCCAAGGCGCTTTGTGAAGACGGATTTTTTGTCGCGCTTAAAGGATATGAAACGCAAGTTTTCCTTGATATAAACGAAGTTGAAGATGACGCAAGGGGCAGATGGGCGCGATTGAACAATGATCTTAACGGCAGCGGCGTTAGCGATCTTCATGCGTCAATCAAGGACATTTTCCTTGGCGAACTTTATTACCGCTTTAACGAAATTTTAAAACCTGAAATTGTCAACGGTCTTAATGTATCCATATACGAAAAATTCTTTGTGGATTCTTTCCGTGAACCTGTTATCGCTTTTATTAAAACGGCGGTACATTATATTGGCGGAGCGAACGGAGCGTGGGACCCTTGGGCTGTTCCTTCAAAAACAGATTCAAAAACTAATATAGAATTCACAGCGATTGATCATGACGCGATATGGAAAGAATTTGAAGCGTATATAAACATGCTTAAAAACATTTTAGAAGCGTTGAAGAAATCAAAATCGCCTCTGCTTGATCGTATAACAAAATGTATGTCGGAAAGACAGTTGATTCATTCTGTTGCGCTCACTTACGGCGTTATTTCTCTATTGCGTTCGATAATCGGCAAAGAGGCGACAGGCGCTCATGCCGAGAACCTTGCTTTTAATCACTGGGATCTTGGGCGAAAGATTAGAGACGCTTATAAATTCTTCGGCGCGTCGGATGCGGAAGCATGGCGCATAACAGATCTTATGAAAGCGGTGTTAAGGCGAACAAATGATGAATCAGGCGCGTTAGCGGCGTATAGCTGGGATAAATCCATGAAAAACGGATTAAAATTTTCGGCGTCGGATTTTGCCGCTTTTATTATCGAAGAAAATTACTCGACAGACGATTTCAGGCGTATTTTGGGAATTAATTTCTTTAACGATGTCGCGTGGTTTAACAAAGAGAGCTTTGAAGACGCGCTGTTTTATTCGTCTCTTTTCTTCATGATGGAAACTTCTGTGCGCATACCTATCGAAGAGCGTATTGAACGCATTGCGGGTATTTATGATGTGCTTTTAAAAGCCGAAGCTAAATCCGAATACCGTTTTGACATCCTGCTTGATATTTTAACTGGGGGAGACGCTAAACCAAAAACGAAAGCAAACACAAATAAACCTACTGCAAAAAAAATTGAAGTGAAAATCGCGCCGAAGAAAGCGGCAGAAAAAAAACCTGCCGCGAAAAAATCCGCAGTGAAAGCAAAACCAGCCGAAAAAAAAGCAGTGCCGAAAAGTAAACCTGCTGTAAAAAAATCGCCTGTAAAGAAAGCGGAACCGAAAAAAGCGACGACAAAGAAAACTGAGGTAAAGAAGCCTGTTAAAAAGGCCGGTACAAAAAAGACAGGAAAAAAGTAATTACGTTATTTCAATTTTTATAGCAAAAAAAAGCCGCTCGGTTTGAGCGGCTTTTTTATTATATTTTATTTTAATATTTTATTCCAATGCCAAAGACAGGTTTGATAGCCCAGTTAACATTCATTATGTCTGTGCAATTCAATTGTTCATAGTCAGTGCCGTTATACCAATCTAATGAGTGTATACGTATAAGGTCTATAGCAATTTGAGTGCGTGTAAAGAGGTATATACCGGTGTTAAAGTGGAATTGAACGCCGATAGAAACCGCGGGACCGAATTGCATCTCGCTTCTGTTCATCCAGGCGCCGCTTAGACCAATTTCCGGAACCCAAAGATCATCGTTGAAATAGTACATATGGGCTCCGACTGCAAGCGGAATCCTGAATGTGCCGTTGTTAAAGAGATAAAATACAGGTCCGAAAAAGGCATTGATTCCAAAGATTGAATTATAATCTGATGTCGGGCTGGAAAATCCTCCAATTTTGGCGGCGTAAAAAATATCCATATTCAAAGCAATACCAAATGATTTTGTGATATTTAAATTAATTCCAATGCCAATAGACGTATTTGCCGTTACCGACTTATCTTCCATCATGTTGGCTCCGGTTGCTTCGTTAATTACCTGATAGAATGAATCATCGTGAAGACCGTTTGACCAATGGACAGGGAAATTCATAGAGATTTCTACATTTAAAATTTCAATGGCGCGCTTTGTTTCTTCCTCTGCAGGCGCTTCCTGAGCAGAAGGCTGTACCTGTGTAGTTTGAGTCTGTGTAGTCTGTGTCTGAGTGGTTTGCGTCTGGGCAGGTTGCGCCTGTGGAGCCTGAGTCTCACTTTGTACAACAGTAGTTTCTTCTTGTTGCTCCTGAGCATAAACAAAACCTGCTGCAAGAATAAAAACTGCTAATAAAATGAAAAGTTTTTTCATCTTCTTCTCCTTATATATATTACTTAAAATGAACACTATGTCCTATATGCTATATTAATTAACAAATAGCAACTTTGTCAAGTGCGCCGACTCTTAAACATCCGCCAATTTTGACAGAGGAATTGGCTTTGGACTGTCATTTTGTCCCTCAACCTTGGCTAATTCCTCTAATAATTCCTTTCCGCGGCGGGAAAGTTTCTCCGGAATTTGTACAATAAGCTTAATATACAGGTTTCCCCTCTGATTTCCCGTCGGAACTCCCTCTTCGCGGATGCGAAGCATCTTCCAATTCTGGATACCGGCAGGTACTTTAACCTTTATTGTCTTATTTTCCAGAGTCGTTACTTGAATATCGGCACCAAGTGCCGCTTGGCTTACAGAAATCGGTACGGCGCAGTAAAGATCATAATCCTGCCTTTCATAGTATTCGTGCGGTTTTACCCTTATAAAAACGTATAAATCACCCGCCGGTCCGCCGTTGGGGCCCGCGTCACCCTGTTTCGGGATAACCACACGCTTCCCGTTTTCCACCCCTGCCGGGATAGTGACCATAATTTTTTGCCGTTTTTTCTGAGTTCCCATACCGCCGCAGTCGCCGCATGGTTTTTCTATTATTGAGCCTTCGCCGTGGCATTGATGGCAGGTTGTAGCTACCGAGAAAAACCCCTGGCTGTGCCTCACCTGCCCCGAACCGCGGCAAATAGGACAGGTTTTTTTGCTTGATCCGTCCGCTGTTCCGGCTCCGTTGCAGGTTTTGCATGATTCGTTATGTGAATATTGAATTTCAACTTTTGTTCCGAACACAGCGTCTTTAAAAGGTATTTCGATATCATAGCGAAGGTTAGCTCCCTGCCTTACTCCGCTGCCTCCTCTTGACCTTCCGAAGCCGCCGCCGAAAAAACTTTCAAATATGCTGCTGAATCCGCCTTCGCCGAAGATGTCTTCCATACCTCGGAAATTACTCCAGTCCTGACCTCCGCCGCTCATGCCGTCAACTCCGGCATGACCGAATTGATCATACGCGGATTTTTTCTGGTCATCTGCGAGAACATCGTAAGCTTCGGTAGCTTCCTTAAACTTTTCTTCCGCTTCTTTATCGCCCGGATTTTTATCCGGGTGAAACTGAAGAGCCAGCTTGCGGTATGCTTTTTTTATTTCATCTTTAGAAGCGTTTTTTTGAACACCAAGAACTTCGTAATAATCACGTTTCGCCATCGTTTACTTCTTGTCGTCGTCCACTACTTCGTAATCAGCGTCTTCGGCGCCTTTTGTGTTGCCGTTTCCGGATCCTGCGCTGCCTGTGCCTGAACCCATTGGGTTGCCGTTCGAGTCAAATCCGCCGAAACCGCCGCCCATGTTAGGATCTGCTCCCGGCTGCCCTTGCGCGCCTGCTCCCTGCTGCTTATAAATCTCTTCGGCGATTTTGTATGACACTTGTTTAAGCGCTTCTGTTTTATCTTTGATTGATTGAATATCGCCGCTCTCCAGAGCTTTGCGCAGTTCTGCAATTGCCTCTTCGCATTTGGATTTATCTTCGGCGCTTACCTTATCGCCGAGGTCTTTTATATTTTTCTCCGTGCTGTAAATCATCGAATCCGCTTCATTGTGCACTTCGGCTTTTTCGCGCTCTTTTTTATCTTCCTCCGCATGCAATTCCGCTTCTTTAACCATGCGGTCGATATCCGAATCGTTTAAGCCGCTTGAACTTTCAATGCGGATTTTTTGCTCCTTGCCTGTGCCGAGGTCTTTAGCGCTTACGTGAACAATGCCGTTCGCGTCAATGTCGAAGGTAACTTCGATCTGCGGAACTCCGCGCGGAGCGGGAGGAATGCCGACAAGATCAAAACGGCCGAGGATGCGGTTTTGATTTGCCATTTCGCGTTCGCCCTGCAGAACTTGAATCGAAACTGCGGTCTGACTGTCTGCTGCTGTTGAAAAGATTTGGCTCTTGCGCGTCGGGATTGTTGTGTTACGTGTAATAAGTTTTGTCATCACTCCGCCCAAAGTTTCAATACCAAGCGAGAGCGGGGTAACGTCCAGCAGAAGCACGTCTTTTACGTCTCCGCCGAGGATGCCGCCTTGAATCGCAGCGCCTACCGCGACTGCTTCATCGGGGTTTACGCCCTTGTTCGGCTCTTTTTTGAAAAGATCTTTTACAATCTGCTGAACTGCCGGAATACGCGTTGAGCCGCCGACAAGGATGACTTCGTCAATTTGTTCCGGCGTGTAACCGGCGTCTGAGAGCGCTTTTTGGCACGGCGCTTTTGATCTTTCAAGAAGGTCTTCCACAAGCTGTTCAAACTTCGCGCGTGTTAATGTTTTCTGCAAATGTTTAGGTCCGTTTTGATCGGCTGTGATGAACGATAAATTAATATCTGTTGTTTGCATTGAAGATAATTGAATCTTCGCGTTTTCCGCGGCTTCGCGAAGACGCTGAAGAGCCATGCGATCCTGTCCAAGATCGATGCCTGTGTCTTTTTTAAACTCTGAAATAATCCATTCCATAACGCGGTGATCAAAGTCGTCGCCGCCGAGGTGGGTGTCTCCGTTTGTCGATTTTACTTCAAAAACGCCGTCGCCGAGTTCCAGAATAGAAACGTCGAAAGTGCCGCCGCCTAAATCGTAAACTGCGATAATTTTGTCTTTTTTGGAATCTTTGTTAAAACCAAACGCCAACGAGGCGGCAGTCGGTTCATTGATGATTCTTTTTACATCAAGACCCGCGATTTTTCCAGCGTCTTTTGTCGCCTGCCTCTGAGCGTCGTTAAAATAGGCGGGAACTGTGATAACAGCTTCTGTTACAGTTTCGCCAAGGTAGTCTTCGGCGGTTTTTTTCATTTTTTGAAGAACGAAAGCGGAAATTTCCTGCGGTGAATATTTTTTTCCGTCAATTTCCACGCGCACATCGTTTCCCTGCTCCGTTACGTGATACGGAACCATTTTCATTTCGTTGGAAACTTCTGAATAGCGCCTTCCCATAAA
>WQRN01000078.1 GCA_009786715.1 Treponema sp. | reverse complement strand
ATCCGCACTTGGGAAGATCTTCGCGCAGCAGAGGTTCTCCGCCTGTTATAGCTACTGTTATGCTGTTTTTTTTATATACATTCTTAAGAGGTAAAATTGCCTGCAGGAAATCATCAAATGGCAAATCTTTTGCCGAAGCGGCTGCCGTACAATCTGAACCGCAGTGCAGGCAGTTTAAATTACAGCGCTGTGTACATTCCCAAAAGAGATATTTTAATTCATGAAGGAGAGTTTCATTTCTTCTAAATTGATTAAAAAGAAATTGAGAAAAGCTATTTCGCATCTATTTATTATTGGGGATTTTCTTCCGAAGATCCGTCTTCGCATTCGGTTTCTGTTGAGTCCTCATCATAAGGGTAATCATCCGGAGGCATCCCATAACAGGCCTGGAATACAAGAGACACCGCGGATACTCCTAAAAACAGAAAAATTTTTCTAGATATTTTACGGAACTTCTCAAGGAATATCTGCATAAAAACCTCCATATAACGCGGTTACATGTATTATATATTATTTTTTAATGAAATTACAGGTTTTTTTAAAATTTAAAAATATTAAAAAGCATGGAATAAGTATGAGATTGGTGTTATATTGTAATCAGGCAGGTATATCATGAAGAAATTCATTATTTTATCTCTTATTGCATTAATTACGGTGTTTATCGGTTCCTGTTTTCCTTATGAGGATGTTCAGGTAATTTATAATTCCGGCTCTTCAACGAGCGGCGAACCGCCTGTTGATTCTGCTGTTTATAGTTACGGCGACAGCGTAGTTGTAATGGGAAAGGGAAGTCTTGTAAACCCTGGCTATACGTTTCTGGGTTGGTGGTACGACGACGAAATTTACGAACCCGGTGATACTGTAACAGTCGGATATTATGATATTGAATTTACCGCCGCGTGGGATGACGGCGCAAGCGGTAATTTTATTTTTGACGTTTCCGGCAATGAGGCAATTCTAACAAAATATACAAGTTATTATTCGAGCCATCTAATTATTCCCAGCACATGCCAGGGGAAGCCTGTTACTAAAATAGATGACGATGTGTTTTTTGATAAAAGTATCTGCGGAGTGACGCTTCCTGCAAACCTGAAGCAGATTGGGCGTTTCGCATTTACCAATTGCAGTATACAAACGCTCAGTATTCCAGATTCGGTTGAATCTATAGGGATAGCCGCGTTTCAGAATAACTATATTAGTGAATTAAATATTGGAACAGGATTAGAAACTATTACGGAAGGGGTGTTTTCTGATAATTACATAACCATTATTGTTCTTCCTGATAATATTAAAACTATAAAAAGCGCCGCGTTTTATAAGAACGATATTATTCGCATACAGTTAGGTGATAATGTTAATATCGAAAGCGGCACCTCTCTGGGAACAAATGGAGCGCAGTTTAAGGTATTTTATGAAGCGCATGGAATGCAGGCAGGCAGGTACGGTTTTGCAGGCGATTCCTGGGTATTGCTTCAGTAAATACATTCGCCGTTGTGTTTCATTCAAACCCGGCGGCATTCATTCCAAATTCCTTTTGCCTCTTTAGCTCTTTTAGTTATTTCCGCCCAATTCTGCGCGTTTATTAGCTCTTTTGTCGCGATCCAGCTTCCGCCGATTGCAAGCACAGATTTAAATTGCGCGTAACTTGAAAGGTTTTCAGGCGAGACGCCGCCGAGCGGAATATATCTCATGCCAAGATGATTGTACGGGGCGTTAATGCTTTTTAAAAAGTTTAGTCCTCCCATGCCTTCGGCGGGGAAGAATTTTACAACACGGCAGCCAAGAGAAACCGCCTGTTCAATTTCGCTCGGTGTTGCGATTCCCGGAGCGAAAGGTAATCCTGCGGCAATCGCCTCTTTAACAATTTCAGAATTAATCCCCGGAGAGACGCCGAAACGCACACCATTTTCATTTTTTACTTTAGCCGCCTGTCCCGGCTCAATGATTGTTCCAACGCCGATAAACATCTGCGGAACTTCTTTCGCGATCAACGAAATTGAAGGAAGCGCTGCTGCAGTACGCAGCGCGAGTTCAATTACTCTGACCCCTCCTTCAAGAAGCGCCTTCGCTGTCGGAACGGCGTTTTCCTCTTTCTCTATCTCTAAAACCGCAATAATTCCTTCCTTCGCGATTTCATCTTGAATTTCTATTGGCATTGTCATGCTAATAATTATATAATAAACCATGTGGCGAGTACAGCTTTATAAAATTAACTACGACGAAAGAGAGTATCAGGCTGTTAAAGATGTGCTTGATTCAGGCTGGCTTGCAGTCAGCGAAAAAACTTTTACCTTTGAATCCGCTTTTTCTGATTTTTTAGGACACGGCGCAAAGAGCCTTGCAGTCTCAAACTGCACCTCCGCCCTGCACATGGCGCTTTTGGCGCTTGGTATCGGCAGCGGCGATGAGGTAATCACGCCTTCGCTTACGTTTATTGCAGACCAAAATGTTGTGAATATGGCGGGCGCGCAGAATGTGCTTGCGGATATCACCTCAATGGAAGACTGGTCTATGGACCCTGCCGATATTGAATCGCGGATTACTCCAAAAACAAAAGCGGTGATAATTGTCCATTATGCCGGTTTTGCCTGCGACATGGATCGAATTACCGCTTTATGCAAAAAACACAACCTGCTTTTAATCGAAGACTGCGCTCATTCTCCGGGATCGGATTACAATGGCAGAAGCCTTGGTACATTCGGTGACATTGCCGCCTTCAGTTTTTACGCTAATAAAAACATCGCGATAGGCGAAGGCGGCATGATTGTTATCCGAAATGCTGAATTGTTAGAAAAATGCAGGCTCCTGCGCTCTCATGGAATGTCTGTCCCTTCGTTTGATCGATACAAAGGAAGAGCGGCTACTTACGATGTTGAATCCGCCGGTTTTAATTACCGTATTAACGAGATAGGTTCGGCTCTTGGTCTTGTTCAACTGCAAAAACTAAACGAAGCAAACGAAAAGCGCAAAAAAATTGTTGAACATTATTACAGCAGATTAGACAGCAATCCATTAATCTCAATTCCATTCAGGAATTTTTCGCGCGGTAAACCGAATTATCACATTATGCCAATTTTACTTTCAGAAAAAATTGACAGAATGGCGGTTATAGAATCTATGAAACAAGCCGGGATTCAAACAAGCATACATTACCCCGCGATTCAAAGTTTCAGCGCGTACAAAGACAAGGTTAACCCAACGCCCAAAGCACAATACATCTGCGCCCACGAGCTGACGCTTCCCTTATATCCCACGATGACAGTTGAAGACGCGGATGTTGTTTGTGATACGCTAGCCGCGTGCACGCGGCGCGTATAATAATTTTCCCGCTTTATTCACTCATAAAACCTTCCGATACTCATAGTAATGAAGAAATTTGCCATTTTCGCAATAGCGTGTTTTTTGCTCACTACATGCGTTTCCAAGCAGGAAATCGTTGTTGTTGTAGAAGAGCCGAAAATTGTTGAAATACCTAAAATTTATATGAAGCAAATTACTAAAATGGTACTTCTTAACGACGGGTATTATATGATTCTTATAAATAGAAACAGTAATACATACCGCCAAATAGACGTGGATTCATTTTATCTCGGCGTTTATGCTGTTACCCAGAACGAGTATCAGGAAGTAATGGATACGAATCCCAGTTATTTTAAGGGTGATGCTTTGCCTGTGGAAAATGTGACATGGAGCGACGCTGTCGATTACTGTAACCGGCTCAGCGAGAGGGAAGGTTTAACTCCTGTTTATAAACGGGAAGATAATTATGTTACCTGGAACCGCGGCGCGAACGGTTACCGTCTGCCTACTGACGATGAATGGGAATATGCCTGCCGAGCCGGGACAACGACGCCGTTTAATACCGGGAACACCATTTCTTCAAATCAAGCGAATTATGACGGGCGATATGCGTATAACACCAATGTCCGGGGTGAATATAGAGCGAAGACAACTCCTGTCGGCACATTTGCCGCGAATGCCTGGGGTTTATTTGATATGCATGGAAACGTGTGGGAATGGTGCTGGGATAATCCAAACGATGTGAATTCTGATACTTTAAACGTAAATACAGGTTCTGTCCGCGTAATAAGAGGCGGCGGCTGGAGTTCAAGCGGAGTCAGTCTTCATTCGTCATACCGAAGCGGATATCAGCCGCTTTTTAAAAACAATTATGTAGGTTTTCGTGTGGCGCGTAACGCGCAATAAAAAAAGCCCCCGGATAACCGAGGGCTTTCTGATTCACGGGAATTGTCTAATTATAAACCAAGTAAATAGCTGTTAAGAACATTCTCTAAATATTCCTGCTTGCCGCTTGTGATTCCCGTTTTGCCGTAGCCTGCGTCGGTTCCAATCTTCGCAAGCTGGTCTAAGGTAAGTTCGCCTTTGGAGAACTTCGCGCCGTCGCCGCTTGTGAATGACGCATAACGATCCTTCACAAAGTTGGGGATTGTGCCGTCGTCGATCATGCGCTGGGCGATTTGCAGCCCAACCGCGAAACAGTCCATGCCGCCGATGTGCGCGACAAAGAGGTCTGCCGGGTCTACCGAGTTTCTGCGGATTTTTGAGTCGAAGTTTAAGCCGCCCTCTTTAAAGCCGCCAATCTTAAGAATTGTGTACATCGCCATTGCTGTTTCATAATAGCTCATCGGGAACTGGTCTGTGTCCCAGCCGTTTACCCAATCGCCGCGGTTTGCGTCTACAGAGCCGAAGAAGCCGGATACTGCCGCTGTTTCAAGCTCGTGCGCGAACTCATGTCCTGCAAGCTCGGCGTGGTTCGCCTCGATGTTCATGCGGAAATCTTTATCAAGACCATGCTGGCGAAGGAAGCCGATAACGGTTTCTGTGTCAAAGTCGTATTGATGTTTTGTTGGTTCCATCGGTTTCGGTTCAATATAAAACACGCCTTTGAATCCCTGTTTGCGGGCATAGTCTCTTGCCATTGTAAGGAAGCGGCCAAGATTGTCTTTCTCTCTTTTAAGGTCTGTGTTAAGAAGACTCATGTAGCCTTCGCGTCCGCCCCAGAATGTGTAGCCTAAGCCGCCAAGTTCGATGGTCGCGTCAATCGCGGCTCTTACCTGTGTTGCGGCTAACGCGACAACGCCGAATTCGGGATTGGTCGCAGCTCCGTTCATAAAGCGCGGATTACTGAAAACATTCGCTGTTCCCCAAAGGAGTTTAACGCCTGTTTCGCCCTGAAGCTTTTTCGCTTTCGCGACTAGGGTCATAAAGTTTTTTTCGCTCTCGGCGGGGTTTGCGCCTTCGGGAGCAATGTCTCTGTCGTGGAACGCGTAATATTCTGCGCCGATCTTTGTAAAGAATTCAAACGCCGCGTCCATTTTTCTGTCGGCTGCGTCCATCGGGTCTTTCGCGCCCTCGTTCCACGGGAATTTCAATGTGCCGGGACCAAAGGGGTCGCCGCCTTCGCCGCAGAAACTGTGCCAATAGGCAATCGCGAAACGAAGATGTTCCTTCAT
>WQRN01000077.1 GCA_009786715.1 Treponema sp. | reverse complement strand
TTTTCGTCACCTTACGATCAGACAAGGGAGCAGCTCAATTTGGCTGTTGAAAGTTTGAGGGAGAGGCAGGAGAGCCAGATCATCAATAATGATGATTACGGACTGTTAAAAAATGTTGCGGACAGTCAGCGCGTTACGCCGATTAAGGGAGCACCGATGCCTGATGATTTGGACGAATTGATTTCCAAAGTGTGGAAAGAACCGTCGTTCTTTTTGGCGCACCCGAGAGCGATTGCCGCTTTTGCCCGCGAATGCACAAGGCGAGGCGTACCGCCGAGTACGATAAACATTTACGGCGGAAATTTTATCCTCTGGCGCGGCATTCCAATTGTACCGACTGACAAGTTACTCGTGGACGGTGTTAAAAAACCAAAAGGAAAGGGTGGAAAAACAAACATTTTATTAATTCGCACAGGCGAATCGAAGCGCGGAGTTATCGGGCTTCATCAGAGCGGTTTACAAAATGAACAATCCAGAGGGCTTTCCGTCCGCTTCAAAGGCGTTGACGATGAAGGGATCGCTTCTTACTTGCTGTCGCTCTACTGCTCAGCCGCAATTTTAGCGGACGACGCAATCGCTGTTCTTGAAGACGTAGAAGTGGGCGATTACTATGATTACACCTAACGATATAAGTTTCGCGCAATCGGAGTTTTCACAAGCAGAGTTAAGCTCTTATGGTTTGCCAAGTGAAAAAGAATTGGCGGATTGGGCGCAGAGTTATTTTCCGGAGCTTAATGGAAGATGTGATAATGTTGATCCATCTTTTTTTTCTCCGGTAGTTGTACCGGGTACGAGTTTACCATCTTCTAATACAAATTCACAATCATCGTTTGATGTAAACCGTATTCGCGCGGATTTTCCGATTCTGAGTGAGAGACTTAGCAACGGTAAGCAATTAATATGGCTTGATAACGGCGCGACTACGCAAAAGCCGCGTCAGGTGATAAACCGTATTTCGTACTTTTATGAGCATGAAAACTCTAACGTACACAGAGGAGCGCATGAACTTGCCGCCCGCTCGACAGATGCTTATGAAGCGGCAAGGGAAACTACCGCGAGGTTTTTAGGCGCGCCGTCAAAAGATAATATTGTTTACGTTCGCGGAACGACAGAGGGGATAAATCTCGTCGCGCAAAGTTATGTGAAACCGCTGTTAAAACAAGGCGATGAAATTGTCCTGACTATTTTGGAACATCATGCGAATATTGTTCCGTGGCAATTAGTCGCGCAGGAAACAGGCGCAGTTATTAAGGTTGCTCCCGTTGATGATACGGGACAGATAATTTTATCGGAATACGAAAGATTGTTTACCGGGCGTACAAAGTTTGCATCCATTACTCATGTCTCTAACGCATTGGGAACAATTACTCCTGTTCACGAGATGGTTCAAATTGCTCATCGTTACGGTGTTAGAATTTTAATTGACGGAGCGCAGTCTGTCGCTCATACTCCGTTAAACGTAAGCGAACTGGACGCGGATTTCTATGTTTTTTCTGGTCACAAGATTTTCGCGCCGACGGGAATCGGAGCCGTATACGGTAAGACTTCCGCTCTTGAAGAGTCAAAACCGTATCAGGGCGGCGGCAACATGATCAAAGACGTAACTTTTGAACGCACAACCTACAACCCTGCGCCGAGCAAATTTGAAGCTGGAACGGGAAACATCGCTGACGCTGTCGGTCTTGGCGCGGCGCTGGAGTACGTTATGCAATTAGGTCTTCCAAACATTGCCGCCTACGAGCATGAACTTCTTGATTACGCAACACGCGAACTAAAAAAAATAAACGGTTTGCGCCTTATCGGAACCGCAAAGGAAAAAGCAAGCGCACTGTCTTTCGTTCTGGACGGAAAAAGTGTTGAACAAATTGGAAAACATTTATCGGAACATGGAATTGCGGTTAGAGCGGGACATCATTGCGCGCAGCCTATATTACGGCGTTTTGGATTGGAAGCGACAGTTCGCCCGACTATCGCTTTTTACAATACGCCTGACGAAATTGACGCATTGGTAAGAGCTATCAGGGAAATTGCATAATTGAGGTTAGCATGAATCAAAACACACGCGGTTCTTCAGAAACGCAAATCATGGCCGAAATAGAACGGGTAACCGGCATAATAGTCGATTCTGCCGAAGACAAGTTACGCGAAATGCCAAAACAGCCTGTTAAATCCGTTATAGTCGCCATGATTGGACAATTACAGCACATATTATTCCCAGGAGTTTTTGAAAGCGCAAATGTAAATAAGCATGGGTTGCGCGGTTCATTGGAAATACAAAGTCTTTCGTATAAAAATAGAATAAGCGTCATGCTTGAAGAAATATATAGCGATCTTTGCGTTCAGATTTCTTTAGCGCTGCGTTACGATTTACGTTATAAAGACATCGGACAAAACGAAATTGAGGAAGAAGCTGCAAAAATTACACATCAGTTTATTTCAAAAATACCTGAGATAAAGGAAAAACTTGATACGGATATTGAAGCTGCGTATAACGGCGATCCTGCGGCGTACAGTAAAGCGGAAATAATTGTGTCATATCCCGGCATTTACGCCGGAATGGTTCATAGGATCGCTCATGAGCTTTATTTGCTCTCTGTTCCGCTTATCCCAAGAATAATGAGTGAATATGCGCATAACGTCACAGGTATTGATATTCACCCCGGCGCTGTTATAGGAAAATATTTTTTTATGGATCACGGCACAGGCATTGTTATTGGCGAAACTACAGTTATTGGAAACAATGTCAAATTGTATCAGGGTGTAACTCTCGGAGCCTTGTCTACCAAGGGCGGACAAAGTATTAAGGGTGTTAAACGACATCCTACCATTCACGATAACGTAACAGTTTATTCCGGGGCTTCAATTTTAGGAGGCGATACCATCATTGGCGAAGGCGTTGTGATCGGCGGCAATGCGTTTGTTGTAAGATCGATACCGGAAAAAACGCGTGTCAGCGTTAAAAACCCTGAATTGCAGTATAAAAACAACAATATTTCTACGCATATCGAGCTGGATCAAAAGGAATTTTGGTATTATGAAATATAATATTTTAGATATGGTTGGCAATACTCCTGTTATAGAATTAAAAAATATTAAAGGTGCTCTGTCTCCTGATGTCAGCATATTCGCGAAAGCCGAATTTATGAATCCAAGCGGTTCTGTTAAGGATAGGGCTGCAAGAGCAATGATACTGCATGGTATCGAAACAGGAGAGCTGACAAAAAATAAAATAATTTTAGATTCCACGAGCGGTAACACGGGAGTCGCATACGCGATGTTCGGCGCGGCTCTTGGATATAAAGTTAAACTTTTTATGCCGTCAAACGTAAGTATGGAGCGAAAAAAAGTAATAAGAGCGTATGGCGCGCAAATTGCCGAGACAAGTCCGCTTGAAGGTTCGGACGGCGCGTACAATGCCGCCATGAAGGAAGCACAGAGCAAACCTGATATATATTTTTTTCCGAATCAATATGATAATTTTGAAAATTCGCAGGCGCATTATAACACAACAGGCGATGAAATTTATAAGCAATGCAATCCCACTCACTTTGTCTGCGGCGCAGGCACATCGGGAACTTTTATGGGTGTGTCAAAAAAATTAAAAGATACTGACGCGTCTATTCAGATAACGCTGATGCAGCCGGATTCGCCTTTTCACGGGCTGGAAGGCATGAAGCACATGGCGACAACTATCAATCCAAAAATATTTGACAGCAGTATTGCCGACAATCGTATCGAAGTTAAAACAGAAGACGCGTATAAAATGGCTCACCGCCTTGCCGCGGAAGAAGGCTTGTTTGTGGGAATAAGTTCAGGCGCGAATGTACACGCCGCTATTGAAATCGCTAAAACGCTTCCCGCAGGCTCGCGCATCGCAACCATACTCTGCGATAACGGATATCGATATCTCTCTGAACCGTTATGGAGAAATATTTAATGCTCAACCTTTTTCCCGAACACGAAAAAATTATCCGCGCCGAAGGTGAAAGCGCATACCCCAATGAATGCTGCGGCATTTTAATCGGCGAGATTGACGATAATGGTGTTAAAACGGTAAAATACACAGAGGCTATCCGCAATGCGCGTGAATATAAAGAACAGTATCATCGTTTTTTAATAACGCCCGAAGACATGATGCAGGCGGAGCAGACAGCGCGAAAAAGAAAACTGGATGTTATAGGTTTTTATCATTCGCACCCGGATCATCCCGCTATGCCGTCTGATTACGACAAGGAACACGCGCTGCCTTTTTATTCTTATATAATTGTATCTATAATGCAGAGAAAATCTGATGAATTAACAAGCTGGGAGTTGACAGCGGACAGGAAAAATTTTGAAAGTGAAAATATTTTTATAGGAGCAAAAAATGATTAATGTATTAATACCTTATGCGCTTAGATCTTTTACCGAGCGTAATGCCGAAGTGGAAGTTGAAGGAAAAACCGCAGGCGAGGCGTTAAACGCTCTTGCAAATCTTTATCCCGATATTAAAACGCATTTATTTGCAGATAACAAAAATCTTCGTGACTTTATTAATCTCTTTATCGACGGAAAAAACATCAACACCCTTCAAGGACTTGATACTCCTGTAGCGGAAAAGAGTGAAGTAATGATAATCCCTGCAATTGCAGGAGGAAATAATGGCTTTAGAACTTACAAATGAAGAAATATCCAGATACAGCCGTCATTTGCTTTTACCGGAAATCGGCGTTGAAGGGCAGGTAAAATTAAAAAACGCGAAAGTTTTAATTGTAGGCACAGGCGGTTTGGGCGCTCCTCTTGCGCTTTATCTGTCTGCGGCGGGAGTCGGAACAATCGGTCTTGTTGATTTTGACGAAGTGGACGCTTCAAATTTGCAAAGACAGATTATTCACAGTTCCAAAGACATAGGAAGACCGAAAGTCGCGTCAGCGAAAGACAGAATCAAAGGCATCAACCCTTTTGTGAATGTTGTTGTGCATAACACAATGCTTACAAGCAAGAACGCGATGGAAATAATCGGGGAGTACGATATTGTCGCGGACGGAACGGACAATTTTCAAACGCGCTATCTTGTAAATGACGCGTGTGTCTTTCTTGGAAAAGTAAATATTTACGGTTCGGTTTTTCAATTTGAAGGACAGTCAAGCGTGTTTTGCGCTTCTAGAGAAGCGCACGCGAAAGACGGACCATGTTACAGATGCATCTATCCGTCTCCTCCGCCTCCGGGACTCGTTCCCTCATGCGCAGAGGGCGGAGTAATGGGAGTTTTGCCGGGTATTATCGGAACCATTCAAGCAGCAGAAACAATTAAAATGATAGTCGGAGGGGCTAAACCTTTAATAGGGCGACTTCTTCATTTTGACGCATGGCGCATGAAATTCCGCGAACTCAATTTGGAAAAAGATCCAAATTGTCCTGTGTGCGGAAAAAATCCGTCAATTAAAGAACTCATCGACTACGAACAATTTTGCGGATTAAAAAAAGATAAAGACAGTGACCCGATTGAAACAATTACAGCCATCGATTTGAAAAAGCGTTTGGATTCAGGAGATAAAATTCAATTTATAGA
>WQRN01000076.1 GCA_009786715.1 Treponema sp. | reverse complement strand
ATTCCTGCCATTCATCGATAAGACGCGGAACAGCGCCGTCAAGCATTGATTTAGGCGCAAACTCCATTATTGCCTTAATATCATCGTCTGTATCCATACGCACAAAACTTTTGGCAGCTTGTTTGGCTGTTTCTGTCTTTCCGCAGCTTTTTGGACCTGTTATTAAAATAGCGCCGGATTCTTTCAATCGGTTTTGGAGAGCCTTATCGGTGAAGCGTTTTAAGTAGTCACTTTGGCAGTTACCCTGATTGTTTCCCATGCTTAAAGTATAGTATATCAACCTGGAAAATGTAAGGTTTTTAACCGGGAATTTGTGACTTTTTCAACCGGGAAAATGTAAGGTTTTTAACCGGGAATTTGTGACTTTTGGAGAACTATAGTTTTTCGAGGCGTTTACAGGCTTCTTCTACATCGGCGCGGTGGCCGAAGGCCGAAAAGCGGATAAAACCCTGGCCGGCAGGACCGAAGCCTGCGCCGGGAGTTGTTACCACCTGGCATTTTTCCATGATTTCGGCGAATACTTCCCAGCTGTCTCTGCCGGGGAAGTGCGCCCAAATGTAAGGGGAGTTGTCGCCGCCTATACATTTTATTCCAAGTTTTATTAGCGTACCCCGAATCAATTTCGCGTTACCTAAATAAAAATCTGTTAGCTCGCGGATTTCTTTTATTCCCTTCTCATCTAACGCGGCAAGCCCGCCTTCCTGCGCAATGTTTGACGCGCCGTTGAAAATAGTGCCTGCAATGCGGTTCCAGTCCGCGTTGACACTTTCACCTCCGGCATATTTAATCGCCTTCGGAACAATTGACCAGCCGAGGCGGACGCCTGTAAAGCCTGCCGGTTTTGAAAAAGAGTTTACTTCGATGGCGCATTGGTCTGTTTTCTCAATTTCGTAAATCGTCTTTGGCAGAGACGGGTCGCGGATAAATTCGCTGTACGCCGCGTCAAAAATAATGATGCACTGTTTACTAATTGCCGCTTCTACAAGTTTTGTTAACTGGGCGCGATCCGCTACCGCTCCCGTTGGATTGTTAGGTGAACAGAAATATATAAGGCTGCTGTGAGGAATCAAATCCAGATTGGGGAAGAAATCATTTTCCGCCGTGCAGGGAAGATATGTAATGCCTTTGTAACCTGTTCCTTCCCATCCTCCAGCGGCGCCTGCCAAGACAGAACCGTCAACATAAACGGGGTATGAAGGATCCTGCACGGCAATTTTTACATCCGCGCCGAAAAGTATTTGCAATCTGCCAATGTCGCACTTTGCGCCGTCAGAGATAAAAACTTCATCTATTGAAAATTTACCTTTGTAAAAAACGGAGGAAATCTTTTCTCTGAGCTGCGCCATCCCTTCATCTTGATAACCTGAGTAACCTTCTTTTGTGCCAAGTTTTCTGGCGCCTTCGACAAGCCCGGCATTGATATGAGGAAGAACAGGTTCTGTTGTATTGCCAACGCCTAAGCTAATAATCTTCGCCTCAGGATGAGCCGCGGCATATTCACGCCTGCGCTTTCCAATTTCAGGGAAAAGGTATCCGGCTTTGAGATTAGCGATATATGGGTTACGGGTAATCATCATATCCTCCAAAGAATTATATTACTTAAAACTCTTTACACCATTCATATCCAGCGTAGCGAAATAATCATCTGCTGTTTCCGCTCGGCGTATTTGCACGATTGAACCGTCTGCGCGAAGAAACAATTCGCCGCAGCGGAGTTTTCCGTTGTAGTTAAAGCCCATCGCTCTTCCGTGCGCGCCTGCGTCGTGGATAACAACGAAATCTCCTGCTGCGCCTTCCGCTGCTGTAACAATTTTCGGCAATTGTCTTTGAATTGCAAACTTGTCGTTGTTTTCGCACAGACTGCCGACAACATCGTAAGTTTCGCTTAACGGCGCGTTTTCCTTACCAGGGATCGATATGTGATGATACGCGGTGTAAAGCGCGGGGCGCATTAAATCCGCCATACATGAATCAAGCGCGATGTAACTGCGGTAAATTTCTTTCTTATGAACCGCGCGTGAAACAAGCCAGCCGTAGGGACCGGTTATTACCCTGCCCCATTCGGTGCGGATTCCCATTGGATCCAAGCCTGCAGGAATTAAAATCTCATCGTAGGCTTTCTTTATGCCGTCAACAAGAACTTTATAATCGATAGCAATTTGATCGGGTTTATAAGGAATCCCAACACCGCCGCCGAGATTTATAAACTCTACGCGAACGCCTGTCTTTTTAAAAATTTCAACCGCAAGTTCAAAGAGCATACGCGCTGTTTCGACATGGTATGGAATGGAAAGCTCGTTACTCGCAACCATTGTATGCAACGCAAAACGCTTTACGCCTTTTTGTTTTAAAAGCGCGTACCCTTGTATCAACTGTTCGCGCGTAAAGCCGTATTTTGCTTCTTCCGGCTTGCCGATGATGGCGTTCCCTTCCTTGAGAGGACCGGGGTTGTAGCGCATGGAAATTAGATCCGGCAAGCCCGCAGTGCGTTCCAGAAATTCAATATGGGTAAAATCATCAAGATTTATTACAGCGCCCATTTTTTTCGCGGTGATATATTCCTTTGTGGGTGTTTCGTTGGAAGTGAGCATGATGTCTTCGCCTTTCATGCCGGACACTTCAGACAGCACCAGTTCAGGAAGACTGGAGCAGTCGGCTCCAAAACCTTCAGCGGCGAGAAGTTTAAGGATGTAAGGATTAGGCAGCGCTTTTACCGCAAAATGATTCTTGTAAGAGGAAAAAACCGAAAACGCCGATTTTATTTTGCGGACATTTTCGATAATTGCCTTTTCATCATAGACGTAAAACGGCGTAGGGTACTGCTGCGCGATCTTTTCTAGCGCCGCCTTGTCCAACGGAAAATATTTTTCGCTCATAATAATCCCTTTATTAACCAAGAAAACCCTTATGCTTTAGCAATTCGGCGTTTAAAATGCCGCCGCCTGCCGCGCCGCGAACCGTGTTATGCGACAACGCCGTGAAACGGACATCGAACACATTGCAGGGACGAAGCCGCCCGACAACAACAGCCATCGCCTTGTCGGCATCGCGATCCTTGCGCGGCTGAGGACGGTTATCCTCCTCACGGTAAATGATCGGCTGCTTCGGCGCAAATGGTAAGTCTGCTTCCTGCGGCAAACCTTTGTAAGCCGCCCAGATTTTTTTTATTTCTTCCATTGAAGACGGCTTCTTGTCCGCAAACTCAAGACTGATACAGGCGACATGCCCATCCGTTACGGGCACTCTGTTACAATGCGCCGAAATTTTAGGAAATTCCGCGTTTTTAAAAACGCCGTTGTCGATAGAGCCGAAAATTTTAAGCGGCTCTTTTTCAGATTTTTCTTCTTCGCCGCCGATGTATGGGACGACATTATCAAGCATATCTAAACTCGGAACGCCGGGATAACCTGCGCCGCTGACTGCCTGCATCGTTGTAACGATGAGCCTTTTCGCCGAAAAACCGGCTTGCGCTAAAGCGTGAAGAGGCTTCATATAACTCTGTATCGAACAGTTGGGTTTGACGGCGATAAAGCCGCGATCCCATCCGCGCGCTTTTTTCTGAATGGGGATAATATCCGTGTGTTCTGGATTGATCTCGGCGATTAAAACCGGCACATCGGGTGTCCAGCGGTGAGCAGAGGCGTTTGAAATAACAGGGATTCCTGCCGCGGCGTATTGCTCTTCAAGAGCGCGAGTCTCGTCCTTACCCATTTCAAGCGCGGAAAAAACAAATGAACATTCACCTTTTTTAAACGCCGCTACAGCGCGGCTGACATCGTTAGCGTCTTCCACAATAATATTTCCAACATCGGGAGCGTAAGTTTTCGCTAACTGCCATCTTCCCGCGGTTGCTTCCGCGTATTTTTTACCCGCGCTCCGCGGAGAGGCTGCAACAAAGCGAACCTCAAACCATGGGTGATTATTGAGAAGGGAGATGTATTGCTGCCCAACCATACCTGTAGCGCCCAGAATTCCAACCGGGATTTTTTGTGCCATAAATTGCTCCTTGTTTGCTAATCGTAACATAAAAATAGAAAATTAATAAAGAGGTAAAACCTTATTTCGATGTCAAGTTGTAGACGCCGTCCCATGTGTCTTTCGGCGGGTTTTTCAGGAATTGTTTGCATCGATCGATATACAAAAGCGAAGGAGGATCTTCCGCTCTTATCGACAGCACTTCCAAAAAGCCTTTAATGGCCTGCGACCAAACCCGTCTTTCAAAATAATCCAGCGCTTCATGAAAAACATTTACAATTTTATGATCTTCTTCAGAAGCGGCGTCAGCCATGTCTAAGAGTTCACAGAGACGCACAGGTTCGTTAATGCCGACAACGCGAACACGGTCAAGTTTTCTGTGAAGAAGACTATCACCTGTTTCGCGCACTGTTATTTCCGACGCGAGCACCCATGTGCCGTATTGTTTATTTACGCCTTCAAGGCGGGCGGCAAGGTTAACGGCGTTACCCATGATTGTATAGTTCATTTTATTTTCCGTTCCCATGTTGCCAGCAACCATGTCTCCGGTGTTTATGCCGATGCGCGTTAAAAGCGTACTCGGCGAAAGATTCTCTTCTAAAATAATTTTATTAAGTTCAATTTCAGCTTTTTTCATCTTAATTGCGGAAACGCACGCTCTAAGCGCATGATCCGGCAAATCAAGCGGCGCACCGAAGAACGCGATAATAGCATCTCCTTCATATTTGTCGATTGTTCCCTTTTCGCCCAGAATAACATTACTCATCGCGCTTAAATACCTGTTTAAAAGACTTACAAGCTTTGCAGGATCGCCGAGTTCTTCTGAAATAGTAGAAAAACCTTTAACGTCTGTAAACATCGCCGTCATGTGGCGTTTTGTTCCGCCGAGCTGAAGACGCGAAGGATCGGAAATAATTTCTTTTACTACATCGTGCGAAACGTAAGTTGAAAACGCGGTTCTTATAAATTGCTTTTCTTTTTCTGAATTTGCGTAAGAAATTATTTCGCGGGCGACAATCGCGACAATCATCGCGAGAGTTACTCCGATAGGCCCGAAAAACACTCCGGTTAAACGGAATATCAGTATCACAGCGGCAAAAATAATTACTACTGCTCCGAATCCGACAGAAGCGCGGAAAACAGGAGTAAATTCCGCGGAAAAAATAAAAAAGAGAGGGATTAATACCAGCAGGAACAGTATCTTCCAGATATTATCCACAGAGATAATAAAAGATTCGGAAAGAATTGTATCCAACACAACGCCGTGTGTGCCTACATTGATATATTTTCCGTAAAACGGATTCGCGCCGTAGTCTGTTGTGCCTGTATCAACCCTGCCGATAATGACAAACTTTCCGTTTAAAGTTGTTCCTATTAACTCCGCAAGCTCATTATAACTGTCAAGATTGATTTGCAAATACTCAAATAACATTGAAATGTACGCCGCTTCATCTTCAATATCTTCCGCAGATTCAGGATATCTTTCGCATAACGCTTCGCTTATCTCCCATATCATTGCAGCTGGATCCCACGAAAAAAGTTCGCTCAGAAGCCCAAATGAAATATTACGGTAATTAACAAATTTATCAAACGAATCTTCGTCAGTATTTTCTATAGCATGGTTTTTTAATTCTGACGCGGCGTCAAAAAGATCGATCATGTCATTGATAGTAATTGTAATTGTGCTCAAAGATTGATCAAACTGAGCAAATAGATTTATATCAGCTCCGGTAAGCGCGTGAACATATTTAGAAATTTCAATTTCCAGCGCGTCCAGCAGGTTAAAGTCGGCAAATGAAAAATGCGT
>WQRN01000075.1 GCA_009786715.1 Treponema sp. | reverse complement strand
CACAAGTGAAGCCGCCATGGTAGGCATATTTGATCATAGAATGACTTTTATTCCTAACGATCACGGAAATTATGAATCGTATACTGTCAGAGTTAATGTCAGAGTAACGTCAGGTGTAGAAATGGCGCGTGTAGAAGCGGGAACTTTTACTATGGGGAATGATAGTGGAGAATATTCAAGTCCTGAGCATGAGGTAACGCTTACAAAGGCTTTTAAGATAGGCAAATACCCAATAACTCAGGAAGAGTATATTGCGGTAATGGGTAAAAGTCCAAGCCCTGATGCACACCCTAGCTTTTCTATACATAATTTAACATGGTTTGATGCCGCAATATTCTGCAACAGACTGAGTGAAGCAGATGGTCTGACTCCTGCTTACAGTTTGAATGGAACTACAGATACAAAAACATGGGGTTTTGTACCGGACCTCGGTACTGCTCATTTTCCAGATTGGGATGTTATATGCGACTGGACTGCCAACGGCTACCGCTTACCGACCGAGGCGCAGTGGGAATATGCCGCTCAGGGTGATTACCTGGCATGGATTGAAGATGAGGATGAGTATGGTGAAGGTTTTCTGGGTATTTACGAGTGGTGCTGGGACTGGATAAATCCAGGTAACGCTAATAATTATCCAAACGAGCTGCAAACAGATCCGCTAGGTCCGAATCGTGGTAATACGGGAGGTTATCAGTGGAACGATGCAAAAATATACCGCGGCGAAAATTTTTACACCAGATATTGGGCATTTAACAGTCCATTGGATCCTTCAGCGTTATATAATATCGGTTTACGCGTCGTGCGTAATGCTAATTGATAATTTTTTAAAGGGCGCAAAGACATACGGACAACAACTTTGCGCCTTTTGCGTTCTTTGCGCCTTCGCGAGAACCTCTTCTACTTAATAATCCCCAGCTCAACCATCGCTTTGCGTAAGATATTTTCGCTTGCGGAAGAAAGTTTGCCCAACGGAAGCCGCGCAGGGCCGCCGGGTAACCCTGCCCATGTAAGAGCCTGTTTGATCGGCACGGGGTTAGTTTCTACAAAAGCCGCTTTCATGAACGGGACAAGTTCGTAATAAATCGCGCGCGCCTCTTCGTATCTGCCGTCAAGCGCGGCTTGTGTCATCGTTTTTACTTTCGCCGGTACTAGATTTGATATAACAGAGATAACCCCGTCGCCGCCAATGCTGATAAGAGGCAGCGTAATGTAGTCGTCGCCCGACAACACCCAGAACTTGTCCGCAGTGTTCCTGCGCGGGGATGCAATCTCCCTGATAACATCACCCATCTGGCTGATGTCTCCCGAAGATTCTTTTACGCCTGCAATGTTCGGGATTTTCGCAATTTGCGTCATTAAGGGAGTGGGGATATTTCTGCCGGTACGCGAAGCGATGTTGTAAACGATGATAGGGATGCCGGGTTTTGCCGCTTCTTCAAAGTGGCGGACAAGACCGTCGTCGTTGGGTTTATTGTAGTAGGGAGTGACAACCAGCGCGGCGTCCGCGCCTAGTTTTTTTGCGCGCTCGACATATTTAACCATATGTTTTGTGTCGTTAGAACCTGCTCCCACAATAACTTTTATTTTTCCTGCGGATTCCTTTACCGCTATTTCTATAAGCTTATCTTCTTCGTCTTCACCTAAGGTGGGATTTTCGCCGGTTGTTCCAAGCGGAACGATACCGTCTATTCCTTCCGTTATCTGAAACTGTATAAGCCTGCGAAAACCGTCGTAGTCAACTTCTCCCGATTCATGCATCGGCGTAACAAGCGCTGTGTATGCTCCTCTGAATTCTGTCATATTATTTTCCTCTAATTAGTCTTGAAAAGATCGAGCATCATGTCGTCCATTGTAAAAACTCCCGATCTTTTTTCCGATATCAGCCACTCGGCGGCGCGGATTGCGCCGAACGCGAAACCTTCCCTGCTTCGGGCTGTATGCGTAATTTCAATTGTATCGGCAGGTGAATCAAAATACAAGCTGTGTGTGCCGGGAACGCTGCCTAGGCGAAGACTTGGGAAATGGAGCTCGTCCGCTTCGGGTTTTCTGTTCATCGTATCCCAAACGATTTTCTTTTTCCGCTCAAGAATGGAAAGAACTCCTTCTGCTAGTATTTTCGCGGTTCCCGAAGGGCTGTCCATTTTTTTATTATGATGCGTTTCAAAACCGGCTGCATCATATTCAGAGAAATTGTTGAATAATTTTGCCGCGTGCCACGCGATCTGATAAAAAAGATTTACCCCAATCGAAAAGTTGGAAGCCCAAAACAGGGAGTTATTCGCTTTTTCTGTCATTTTGCTTACTTCGTCCATCTTATCATGCCAGCCTGTCGTGCCTACAACAGTGGGTATTTTTTTTTCTGCCAGAGCGAGTATATTCGCGACGGCCGTGTCAGGCTGGGTAAACTCTATCGCGGCGCCGGCAGAAGATAAATCCGCTTCCGCGATTGTTTTAAATATATTTAAACTGTTTACAGTGTTTGTCACAAATGGATCAACAATCGCGCAGATTGTATGTCCCTGAGTGTAAGCTATCTGCTCAATCATTCTTCCCATTCTGCCGTAACCGATTAACGCTATGTTCATATATGTTTTAACTCCTGTTATTGCGCTTTTTCCAGAGCGTCAAAAAATTCCATATGAAGCGATTTTACAACTTCTTCGGCTTCTGTGTCGTTTACGATAAAACTGATGTTCACCTTGCTTGCGCCCTGCGAGACCATCTGTACAGTTATGCCGATTAACTGGCAGATTCTGAAAGCTCTTGCCAGAATTTCAGACGAGCGCTTAACATTTCCGATGATAGAAACAATCGCTTTTCCGGTTTTTATTTCCACGCTGGCGATTTTATTTAACTCTTTTTTTATTTCTGTTAAATCGTAAGCTGTATCCAATGTCAGAGAAACTGAAACTTCGCTTGTCGCGACCATGTCAATGGAAATATTATTTTTTGAGAAGATCGAAAAAACCTCAGCGAGAAAACCATACTGTCCCATCATCCTTGTGGAGATAATATCCACAAGAGTTACCTTGTGCTTTGATGTGATAGCGCGCACAGTTGAGTTTTTAATACTTGATGTCAGCGTCTGTTCAATTTTTGTGCCGGGCGCGTCGATGTTATATGAATTTTTTACAAGCACAGGAGTTCCTGTCTTCATGCACGGCTGCATGGCTCTCGGATGAAGCACCTGTGCGCCGAAATAAGCAAGCTCTGCGGCTTCATCGTAAGTTACATTTTGAACAGGACGCGCGTTCTTTACAATCCGCGGATCCGCTGTAAGTATTCCATCGACATCTTTCCAAACTTGAACTTCTTCGGCTCTGCAAGACGCCGCGATCATTGTCGCGGAAAGATCCGAGCCGCCGCGGCCTAAAGTCGTAATACTGCCTTTTTCGTCTTTTGCCAGAAACCCCGTAACAACGGGAACGACATTGCCTTTTGTAAGCTGCTGAACTTTCACCGGAATTAAATCCCAGCTTTCTTTTAACAGATCGGCTTTGGTGTAATTAGAATCTGACAGAAAACCCAGCTCCCATGCGTCAAACGCTATTGCGTTAATATTTAAAGATTTTAAAAAACCTGCGGCGATCCGCACGCTGAGACGCTCTCCGAAGGAGACAAGATAATCCTTTGTTCTTGGAGTAAGTTCCCTGATAAGCGATATTCCTGATAATAATCTGGTAAGTTCATCTAAAAGAGTATTTATTTCTTTTTGAATGGGTAATTTCAAAGCTTTGACGGTATCCTGATGCAGTTTTGCTACATTCTTAATTACTACCTTTCCCTCTTTTAAAGCCGCGTCTCCGGCTTCAAGAAGATGATCGGTCGTATCTCCCATTGCGGATAAAACCAAAACCGGTTTTCTGGACATTTGTGTCTTTACAATGTCTGATACATGGCGAAGCCGCGCGGCATCCGCCACAGAACTTCCGCCGAATTTCATTACAATCATAGGGACATTATATATAAAAATTATTAGCAGGGCAATGGACTGTAATGCCGTTATTTGTTATTATTTGTGATTATGATAGGTTTTCTGATAAAAAAAACATTGTATGATTTGTGGGACAATATGTTCAGGATTGTTGTGCTAAATCTGGGGTTTCTGGTCTGCACAGCAGTTCCGCTTCTTCCGTCTTTTGTTCCCGATCTCTTCGGTTCTGACTTATTAATTGGAATATTCGGCGTTGCAGGGACATTGATTTGCTCAATTTATTTATCTGCCGCGGCTAATGCGATAAAGGTAATTTCCGATTATGGAACTTTCACATACGGTGATTTCTTAAGATCTTTTAAAACCTCGTGGCCTGCGGGTATAGCCATGTTTGCAATACTTCTGCTTTTATACATGATATTCACGGTTGTAATACCTTTTTACGGAGGCATGGGATCGGTATTTGGTTTGGTTCTTTCCATGGTTGTAATCTGGATAACAGTTTTCGCGTTATTGTCCTTCCAGTATTTTTTCACTGTTTACGCAAGACTGGGTAACAGCATTAAAAAGACATTTAAGAAATGTATATTAATTTCTCTTGATAACACAGGTGTTTCGATATTTTTAATTATTCACAATTTATTTGCTCTTATAATTTCTATTATATTTGTTTTCATGTTTCCGGGTCCTGTAGGCGTTCTTCTTTATCTTGATGAAGCTCTGCGTCTGCGTCTTTTAAAATACGACTGGCTGGAAGCCAATCCTGACGCGAACCGAAAAAAAATTCCATGGGATGCCATACTGATAGAAGAAAGAGAAAAGACCGGGACAAGAACTTTCAAGAATTTTATTTTTCCCTGGAAAGATTGAATCAAGGTTTGTTTCTGATGCCTAAGCAGCCTGCGACCGCTCTCTCCTGACCGGGAAGTCTGTGGACAGGCGTGTTAACCGCTTTAACTTTGCCGTCCGGGTAACGCAATGCAAGAGCGCTTGAGCCTCCGCCGTCAAAGTTAAGCCCGTCCCATGCGCCGAGCGAGCGCAGAAGCAGCGCAGTCTCTTTTTCTGTTGCGCCAACGCTGCCTGCTCTTCTGCCGTCGATCACAAGCAGGTAAAGGTAACGGCCGTCTGATGAAATTCCCGCGGCGCTTCTGGGATGCTGCGCTTCGCTTGCAAGAGTTCTATCTGTTATTTGTCCGTCTTTTAAAATCTGATAAAAACCGCCGACAGCGTTTTCTATATTTACTGTTGTGTATATAGACGCTTGACTAACAATCACAGCTTTCAAATTTTGTTCTTTCGATCCGTCTCTGAAAAAAACCAATGCGTCGTAACGCGGATGGGGAGGCGAAATCATTTTACCGTCTGATATAACAATACCGGAATTTTTTATCGGCTGTCCTTCCTTCGAAGAGACAACATCAAACGGAACGGTGTTAATCCCTGCAGCCAAATTATTATCGCGCACAAAGCTGGTAACCTTCATACTGAGAGTGCCGCCGTCATCTGCAATTGTTCCGCCGCTGACCGCAACGCGCAAATCCCGCGCAGAGAGGTCAACCTTCAACGCATAAAACTCAATCTTAGGAGAGGCAGCTCTGCCGCAGAACAGATCAACACCAGCGCAAAAATTTTCCCACTGCGGCTGAATGCTTTCAACTGTACTAAATTTTTTAAGTTGTTCTTCTTTCTGCGAAACTGAAACAGATGTACATGAGGTAAATAAAAAACTTGCCAGAAATGTAATTATTAAACTTATTAAAAACGCGAAAGTCCGCTGGGGGAAATTGCTCTCTGAGCCGAGTTTATTCCCGAGGCGAAGAGGGCAATTTTTTTCAGCGGACTTCTCTGTAATTGTAATAAATTGATTAATACTCACCCTTACCCTTACGATTGCGTTTAAGCAGCTTACGGGCATTGGCTTTCTTCTTCCTGTTCAAAATCGTGGAGGGTTTTTCGTAGTATTCCCGTTTTTTAAATTCACGGATAATGCCTTCTTTTTCTACCATGCGTTTGAAGCGTTTGATTGCTTTTTCAAGCATCTC
>WQRN01000074.1 GCA_009786715.1 Treponema sp. | reverse complement strand
GCTCTGCGGCTTAAAACAGGCGAAGCGAATATCTGCCGCGACATGGCTCTTTTCAAAAATAATGATTGGGTTATTCAAGGCAGCGGATCAAGGTGGCGGCTATCGCCAACCTTTGGAGGAATAGCCGGACGCATCATGCGTTCGTATCAGGAAGCAAAACTGCGCTTAACAGAAGAGGAAGCGCGTTATGCGTCTGAAATGCAGTAAGGGGGAACATTATGGCAAAATATGACGGGTTAATTTACATACCTTCAAGCGATCCAAATTTTATCAGCGGTATACAGGGTTTAACAGATTTGCAATTAAGCAGGATGCTTGAAAAACTTTATGAACTGGACGAAACGGAAAGTGGACATAAAGGCAGAATCAAAGCCGTTGAAAAAGAAATGAATAGCAGAGGCGAAACCAGTACCGAAGTTGTCGCTATGGACAAACAAAAAGCGGACATCGAAATGGTTGAAAGACTTTACGGTGATAATATGCCTTATGACAAAAACCGTCTTGAAGATTCAGCAAAGTTCTATCTGGCTCAAACAGCACAATCACTTTTTGAAACGGGAAAAATATTTCTGCGCTTAAAAGCCCATGAGGGACACGGAGAATTCATGACTTCTCTGGAAAGAATCGGAGTACCTCAAACTACTGCTAATTATGCAATGGCGGCAGTAATAAAATTCGGTTCAAATTCCCCACCGGTGGGGAATTTGGGGATTACAAAAATTAAAATGCTTACAGTTTTTGATGAAGAAGACATTAAAAAATATGTTGACGGCGGTCCCTTGGGAAACATTCCACATGACGATGTTGAAAACATGAGTAAGCGTGAACTGCAGGAAGCCATTCGTAAAGAACGGAAAAAACATCAGCATGATGTTGACAGCCGCGAGAAATCTATCAAGCAGAAAGAAGCAAAAATCAATGAACTTGATGAACAACTTCGTTATCAACAGCCTCTGACTGAAAAAGAAATGGCTGCAAAAAGAATTGAACCAATGCTTTCCAACCTGCAAAAAGAATTATTTACCAACATTGAATGCGCTATTTACCACTTAGGCGCCGCTAAAATAAATGTTGAAAAAGCCAGACAGCTTGACGGCGTAACTTTCCCGCAGCTTGAAGAGTGGCGAAACAAAGATTACGAGCAGATGGCAATAATAAAAGATTTATTTGAAGACCTAGACGACGCATTAGGTAATATTTATGTGGACAAAGGCGATGTCAAATAATCCGTTGTATTCGCCTTACGCCGAACGCATGGCAAAAACAACAACAGCGGCGCAGCGTAAAGCTGTTGTAGAAGAAATGTGCCGAAAATTCGCATTCTCTACAGCAAAGGCGTACAAAGTCCTTTCGGAATGCGGATGGGAATCAGGCAGAAAAAAACGAAAAGACGCGGGATCAACTTCGGTTGATGATAAAACGTTACTTGCAATCGCGGCTATGACAAAGAATGGTTTCCGTAAAAACGGAAAGGAAACCATGCCTGTGAATGTAGCGGCATCTGTCGCTTATATCAACGGAATGGATACCGGCGTTAGCAATAGCCGTGTTCGCCAACTGCTGCGCGAGAGTGAACTTGCGGCGAAAAGCCTCAAAAAAGAATCGCCTCACAGCCGTCTGCGCAGCCTTCATCCGAACCATGTTCATTTTGTAGACCCTTCATTGTCTTTACTCTACTTTACACCTAACAAACAGCATTTATTACGGGATGATGAAGTCTATAAAAACAAACCGTTTTTGGAAGGCAAGGAAAATTTAAAATGCTGGCGCTATGTTCTGACAGATCATTATTCGGCAAGCATCTGTGTCCGCTATTATGAAGCTCCCGGCGAACGCCCTGAAAATCTTTATGATTTTCTGTTATACGCATGGGGACAAAAAGAAAACCCTGCGTATATGTTTCACGGACTGCCCGATATGCTCTGCTGGGATCGCGGAAGTGCTAACACATCAAAGCCGGTAACAAATGCGCTCAAGGCACTGCGGGTAAAAACGGAAGCGCACGCTGTTGGAAAGCCGAGAGCGAAGGGACAGGTTGAAAGCGCGAACAACATTGTAGAAACTCATTTTGAATGTCTGTTGAAGCTGGAAGAGGTACACAGTCTTTCCGAATTGAACGACGCCGCGGAACGCTGGTGTGCGGCGTATAACGCAAATACAATTCCCGCTTTGGATACCAGGCTTAACCGTAACGGAATGGTCGGTGTCCGCACAATGCTTTGGCAGCGTATAAAAGAAAATGAGCTTAGAGAATTGCCGGAAGCTGAAATCTGCAGACAACTGTTAACCACCGAACCTGAAAAACGAAAAGTAGCCGGCGATCTTACAATTCGTATTCGGCATCCAAAAACAAAATGCTCATTGATTTACAGCCTTGCTGACTTGCCGGAAATAATTTCAGGCATGGATGTATATGTTCAGCCGGTACTGGTAGACGTTGAGCCTCTTGTCATTGTCAGGTATACGCATAACAGGGAAGAGTTAAGTTTTGAAGTAAAACCGATTGAATTTGATTCGGTTGGTTTTGATATTAACGCGGCAGTAATAGGCGAAGAATACAAAGCGCAGAAAGATNCCCGCCGCGAAAAGAACATCAAAACGCTTGCGAACATTTCAGGAGAAGGCGAAAAAGGCGTTGTCCCCTTTGCGTCCGTAACAAATGGACAAGGTTTCAAGACGCACAGCCTTATTCATCCTGCGGCAAGCCCATTTGTCAAGCAGAGGACAGGCGATCAAATCACTATCTTACAGTCTGACAGACCGTTACCTGACATCGGTGTAACTCAAAAATCGGAAACAATTCACATTCACGAGATTCTTATCAGCGCGACAGAAATGGCAAAACGCATAAAGCCCGAGCTGGGCTATGTGCCGAACGGTTTCATCGAGCGGCTTAAAGCGGCGTACCCGGAAGGAGTGCCGTCAAACTTGCTTGATGATTTAATACAGGAATACAAAGGGCACAAAGAAGAACCCTTTGTAAATATCCTCAAATTCGCATAAGGAGATTTTATGTTAACTTTAAAAACTTTTAGAAAATTCGGGCTTAAAGCCGATCCGTTTTACGGTGACGTGGTAAGAGCCGAAGACGTTTTTTTAACGGAAGACACGCGCTTCATCGCCGAATACATTCTGCAATCAGCTAAAGCGGGAGGCATGGTCGCCCTGGTAGGGGAAAGCGGAAGCGGAAAAACGACCATCCGCCGTTACGCGATTGACCGCATGGCAGCCGAAGGTCAGAAGGTTCGGGTAATCGCTCCGCGCTGTATCGATAAGACGCGGCTTTCAACAGGAAGCATCTGCGACGCGATAATAGCGGACTGCTCAACCGAGACTCCGCGCAGGACAATGGAAGCCAAAGCAAGACAAATTGAGCGGATACTGACGCATTCCAGCCGCGCAGGATGGAGTCATGTTCTGATGATCGAAGAAGCTCACGATTTGAACATCAACACCCTTAAATACCTTAAAAGGTTTTGGGAACTCGAAGACGGCTATAAAAAATTACTGTCAATCGTATTAATCGGTCAAATCGAAATGAAAGCGAAACTTGACGAATCCAAAAACTGGGAAGCCCGTGAAGTAATAAGGCGCATGGAAGTTCTGGAACTGGAGCCTCTTGCAAGCGGCGCGGATATCGCGGGTTATCTTGACATCAAATTCAAACGGCTTGGCAAAACCCGCGCGGAAATTATAAACGATATGGGATGCGAAGCTCTCGCCGCGAAACTCAAAAGGCAAACCAGAACAGGCCTGGTGTATTCGGTCGCTTATCCGCTGCTGATAAACAATTGGTGTATGAAAGCGATGAACTCCGCTTGCGAACTCGGCGCTAAATGCGTTGACGCGGAAGTGGTAAACGCTTTGTAAAAAATAAATTGGGAGGGGAATTATGAAAAATAGAAAAATAACAATCACCATTGAACCAGACATCTATAAAGAGTTGCTTGAATCAAGTCGGCCAATGGGATTCTCAAAAGTATCAAACCTTGTACGGTATCTTGTTCTTCATGGGTTATTGGAAAATTCAAAATTAAATGGGGACAGCAAAACATTACAAGTAAAGGTTGATAACTACCGGGAAATATTAGGCTATGTGAAGGAAAAAAAGTTTGGTTCCGTTGAAGGGTTTGCTACTTATGCAATGGCACAATATATGGCTAGATTTGCTCTTACAAAATTCCAAAAACAACGGGTAGAGGAAAATAACAACAATGCCGATTGACCCCATTACGCTGTACAGCATAACGCTCTGGGAGGGTATTTAAATGAGGTCTGCGACCACCGAAAACAAGCGAAAAAAGCTCATTCAGTTAATCCATATCGGAAAGGGCAAAATGGGCATGAATGAAGAAGCGTACCGCGCTTTTTTATCCGGTTCCTGCGGCAGGGATTCAACCAAAAAAATGACAATTCGCCAACTCGAACAGGCGTTGAAAGCCATGCGGAAAAACGGTTTTGAGCACACTGCTTTAGCTGTGAAGACTCCGAACCGCGTCCAGCCGCTTGAGAAAGGGCTGGCTACGCTTGACCAGCTTGAATACATCAAAGGGATGTGGGCGGCCTGCGCCCGCAATAAAAGCGAAGCGGCTCTTATAGCGTTTGTAAAAAGAATCGCCCGCGTGGACGCGCTTCGCTTTCTCAACGTAGAACTTGCGCAAAAAGTAATTTTAGCGTTACGCGACATGATGTTTAAAGCTGGTTTTGATCCCGATACTTCGGAGGTGTTTCATGGGAAAAAAAGATAATCCTGATGACAATACGCTCGCCGTTGACATGGTTTTATTATGCGCCGATGCCGTAGGAGGAGAAACCGCGCAGAGAGGCGTCCGCGCCCTGTTCAGGCATTTCGGCGGGCAATATCTATATATCCCGCTTGTCAAAGAAAACGGCGCAAGCGCGAAAGGCATTCTCGGGGCTCTCGCCGACGCCGTAGGTGACAGCCCCGCGCAAAAAATACTGGAAAAGCTTATGTTCCGTTTCGGAGGCCTGCAGGTTTATATACCTCTTGAACGCTGCGCTTTCAGAAAAACTATCGCGCTTGAAATATACGAGCGCAATTATTCAAAAAACGAATCCATAAACAATCTTGCACGGGAGTACAACATCAGTTTCAATTTGGCGTACACCCTCTGGAGGGAAGGCAGGAGTGAAAAATTTGAAAGAACTCTTCCGTATCTGCCGTTTTTGGAATTTTTATAATAATTCCGGTTAATGCAAAAACGCCGTTTTTTGTTTGTAGACTGCCTGTATGAAAACGGGCAGTCTTTTTTTATCCCTCAATTTTGAAGAAGGAATCCCTACCAGAATAATGCTGATCCCTTCAGATAACATCGTCAAAGGGCGCGACAAACGCGAATGGAAAAACCAGAATCCAAAACAGGTCGCGTTAAATTCCAACGCAAGATTCCCGCTGTTACCGATTGATGAAAACCATTCCACGGATTTAAGCGCTCCCAGGGGCGGTTCTTCTCCCGCATTCGGCTGGATGAAAAATTTATGCGCCGATGAAACCGGCGCTATTTGGGCGGATGTCGAATGGACCGAACGCGGGCGCGACGCGGTTGCCAAAAAAGAATACCGTTTTATTTCCCCTGTTTTTTCGCATAACGAGAAAGGCGAGATAAACTGCATTCTCCGCGCGGCTCTTACCAACACTCCAAACTTGGAACTTCCCGCTCTTAATTCGGAGCGGTTAGAAAATAATGAAAAGGAGGTTCCTATGTTTAAGGAACTTTTAACGCTTTTGGGCTTGCCCGAAACGGCGACTGAAGCGGATGTGATTGCCGCGGTAAAAACGCTGAACGCGGCGAAAGAAACAACCGCGCTGCAAGCGGAAAAATTAAAGGTTGATCTTGCCGCATACGCTCCACGCGCGGATTTAAACGCGATGGAAACAAGGGCTGTAACCGCGGAAAAGCAGATCGCCGCTCTTAACGCGGAGCAGCTTAAAAAAGACGCGGAGGCGGCTGTCGATACAGCGATCGCCAATCGTAAAATTGCTCCCGCAAGCAAAGATCAATATCTTGTTTTGTGTTCGACAAAAGAAGGGCTTGAAACCTTCAGGAATATTATTGCCGCAAGCCCGGCTATTATCAGTACGGAATCGACCCCCGCAAACGCCGCGCCGGACGCGCAAATTTCGCTTAACAGCGAAGAAGCATCATTCGCGAAAGCGGCGGGGAAAACGCCCGAAGAATGGGCAAAATTAAAGGAGGCAGGTAAATGATTATTACAAATCAAACACTGCAAAATTTACGGACATTA
>WQRN01000073.1 GCA_009786715.1 Treponema sp. | reverse complement strand
GCTCTTGATGATTTTTCTGCCAATTATCTGATGTCTGTTTCTATGGGAACGCATAAAACGCCGACAGAAATTATCAGTGAAATGGTGCGGGAAAAAGCCGCTGTTTCTGCAATATAATTTAATGCTTAGATACCGCTTTCTTAATTACCTTGAATCCATAGCAGGAGGAAACCATGCAATACGGCTATTTTGACGACGATGCGCGCGAATATGTAATTACACGCCCCGACACGCCTTATCCCTGGATTAACTATCTGGGAAGCGAGGAGTTTTTCGGTTTATTTTCCAATACTTCAGGCGGTTACTGTTTTTACCGCGACGCGCGGATGCTTCGCCTTACTCGTTACCGATACAACAACGCTCCCGCGGATTCAGGCGGGCGTTATTTCTATCTGCGCGACGGAAGCGGCGAGGATGTATGGTCGCCTTCGTGGATGCCGATGAAGTCAAAACTGGATCGCTACGAGTGCCGGCACGGAATGGGTTATTCGCGTATTTTTTCTTCGCGTAACGGGCTTTCCTTTTCTCAAGTGTCTTTCGTTCCGTTACGTGACACCTGCGAAATTCATAAAATTACACTTACCAACGAATCCAATGCAGATAAAAATGTTGATATGTTTTCTTTTATTGAATTTTGCCTTTGGAACGCGAATGACGATATGACTAATTTCCAGCGCAACTTCAGCATTGGAGAGGTTGAGATTGAAGGCTCTTGTATTTATCATAAAACCGAATACCGCGAAAGACGCAATCATTACGCAATGTGGGCGGTAAATGTTCCGATCGAAGGTTTTGATACAGACAGGCAGTCTTTTCTTGGTTTGTATAACGGCTTTGACCATCCGCAGGTTGTGTTCAAGGGAGAGGCTAATAATTCTGTAGCTTCAGGTTGGGCGCCTGTTGGATCTCATCATATAAAGATAAAACTTTCTCCCGGGGAAGCTAAAACATTTGTTTTTATACTCGGCTACTGTGAAAATCCGCAGGATCAAAAATGGGAAAAACAAGGCGTTATTAATAAAAAACCGGCGAACGATTTGCTTGAAAAATACGGATCGCCTGAGGCGGCGAATAAAGCTCTTAGCGAGCTTAACAAGTACTGGGATGGTTTACTTGGGCGTTTTACAGTCGAAGCCGAAGATAAAAAAATGGCGCGTATGGCAGGCATTTGGAATCAGTATCAATGTATGGTGACATTTAATATGTCCAGAAGCGCGTCTTATTTTGAATCGGGTATCGGGCGCGGCATGGGTTTCCGTGATTCGAATCAGGATCTTTTAGGATTTGTCCACCTTGTTCCGGAGCGTGCAAGAGCGCGTATTCTCGACATCGCGGCAACGCAGTTTCCCGACGGCAGCGCGTATCATCAGTATCAACCGCTTACAAAGAGAGGCAACAACGAGATTGGTTCCGGTTTTAATGATGATCCGCTGTGGCTGATCTGCGGCGTTGCCGCGTATATCAAAGAAACAGGCGATTACGGCATTCTCGATGAAAAAGTTCCTTTTGATAATGATGAAAAACTTGCGGACACTCTTTTTATTCATTTAAAACGATCCTTCGATTTCACCGTTAATAATAAAGGTCCGCACGGGCTTCCGCTGATTGGACGCGCAGACTGGAATGACTGTTTAAACCTTAACTGTTTTTCTTCTACTCCCGGCGAATCATTTCAGACAACGGCGAATTATGAGAGCGGGGTAGCTGAATCAGTTTTAATCGCCGCTATTTTCGCGTTTACAGGCCCTGACTATGTTGAGATATGCAGGCGGACTAACCGCGCAGACGAAGCCGAATTCGCTGAAAAACAAATCGCTGTAATGATCGAAGCTGTTAACCAGCACGGCTGGGACGGGGACTGGTTTGTCCGCGCATATGACGCGTATGGTAAAAAAATCGGCAGCCGCGAGTGCGAGGACGGAAAGATTTTTATTGAATCAAACGGATTCGCTGTAATGGCAGGCATCGGCATTGAAGACGGCCGCGCCGCAAAGGCGCTTAATTCAGTTAAAGAGCATTTAGATACAAAATACGGAATTGTGCTGCTTCAACCGGCGTACAAGGATTACCATCTTGAGTTAGGTGAAGTTTCTTCGTATCCGCCGGGATACAAAGAGAACGCCGGTATTTTCTGCCATAACAATCCGTGGGTAACAATCGCGGAAACTCGTCTTGGAAAAGGAAACCGCGCTTTTGAAACTTACGCGAAAATCTGCCCGGCTTACCGCGAAGACGACAGCGATTTACGCCGTATGGAGCCGTATGTGTACGCGCAGATGGTAGCGGGCAAAGACGCGCCTCGCCACGGTGAAGCCAAGAATTCATGGCTTACAGGAACCGCGGCGTGGACATTTGTAAGCATTTCACAATACATTCTTGGAGTGCGGCCGATGTTCGACGGCCTTCTTGTAGACCCGTGTATTCCTTCGGATATGAAAGGATTTACCGTTACCCGATTTTTCCGGGGCGCGTTTTACCGTATCACTGTGGATAACAGCGCCGGCGCGGAAAAAGGGGTTAAGTCCGTTACTGTAGACGGAAAACCGCACAATGGAAATATTCTGCCCGTGTTCGGCGACGGCAAGGCGCATGATGTTTCTGTAATTATGGCTTAACGGATATTTTTTATTTTTTCTTGATAAACCACGTTGTTTTATCCGCGTCGTACATCGTTTCAATGTAGCCGCGTTTCTCCGCGTCCAGAGCAAGGATTCTGAATTTTTTATAGCCGTATTTTTTATAGTCAAATTTTTCGGCAACCTGCGAAGCTAGTTCCAATTTATCAGTTTCTTTAATTGCCTGTATTAGCATTTTAAAAACTTCAGGAATCGTTTCTTCTTTGTCGTTAATCGCAAAACAGCCGTTTTCGAAAGTTATATTAGTCGCTGTTTTTGCTTCCTTAACAAAATCGAGCCACGAGTTATAACCCCATTTTTTTTCGTCAAATTCGTTGTTTAAAAGTTTCATTTTTATTTTAACGTAGGAAGACAACGGTTTTTTTCCTTCCTTGATAATTATTCCAACAGCTTCTTTAAAAAGTTCAAACGCCATTTCCTTTGTTAAGATGCTGCTTATTTGCGTAATATCGCTTTCCTGATTGTCTTCGGGGTTAATTATCTCTCTGTAATCAAGATATTTATCCGCCATTTTTAACAAATCTTCTGAAGCGTGTTTTTTTACGTCGCAGATAACCCATGTTTCCTTTCCCCATTTTTTTTGAGAAGAGAGCAGGGGTCTGAAATCGCCGTCTCCGGAAATTAACACAAATCTTTCGATGTGCGGATATTGAAAGATTAATTCAACTCCATGCGCCACAAGCGACATATCGGCGCTGTCTTTTCTGCTTTTTGGAATGTGTATTAATTCAAAATTGTTAACCGACAGTTCGTGCGCGATGTTTTTAATTGAATTTTTATTCCAGTCTCCGAAAGCCATCGCGTAGGAAATTCTGTTATTCTCTCCCACTTTTTCAATTACAGATTGTATATAATTCGTATTCGCAGGGGGCGTAACGTTTTCTATATCCCATAAAATGCCTACATGCATAAATTTCTCCTTTTTAATTATTTTCTACGGCGCTAATGCCGCGTGCGTTTCCGCTAACTGTTTTATAATCGGCAGTTTTTGAGGGCACTTTTTTTCACATTCGCCGCATAAAATACATTTTGAAGCGTCCGCGCTTTTAATCCAGCTCCAGCCTTTCATCATTTCATAGTATGCCGCTTTTGCGTGTTCTTTTAAATCGTAAACTTTATAACGGTTCATAATTTCAAAAATGTATGCAATATCTATTCCCTGAGGGCAGGGTTTACAGTAATTGCAGCCGGTACAGTAGAGCTTTGCAAGATTTTTATTTTCTTCCATCATTTTTTTTATACTTGCAAGTTCTTCTTCCGTTAGGTGGCCTGTGCGCGAAGCGATTGCGAAATTTTCTTTAAGCATTTTAACATCGCTCATGCCGGAGAGAGCCATATCCACATTCGGGTTCGCAAGAACAAAGCGAAGAGCCATTTCGGCTGTACTTGCAGGCGCGCTTCCTGTTTTATCTTTCAGCAACCCCTGAATCTGTTCGCTTGGAGCGCCGAGCCGTCCGCCGCCGACAGGCCCCATCACAATGACACCTAACCCTTTTAATTTTGCGTGAGCGATATTTTCTTCGTTGGATCGATCCAGCATATTGTATTGAACCAAAGTGGATTCAAAAATACCGGAGTCTGCTATCGGTTTATAATTTTCAGGCGCGTCATGATACGAAAATGAAATATGTTTTATTAAACCCTGTTCTTTCGCTTTTTGCGCAGCCTGAATTGGCCCGTATTTTATTTCTTTGTCCTGCCAGCCTATAAAACTTTTAAGTGATATTCCCCAAAAATGATAAAAATCAATGTAATCTGTGTCCAGTTTTTTAAGAGATTTCTCCAGCCGTTCCATCCAGTGATCGCCGTCATTGTCCTCGATTGGGTTTTTTGTAGAAAGGTAAACTTTATCACGATAACCTTTTAACGCCTTGCCGACAGCGTTTTCGCTGAGCGTTTCACAATACAAGGGAGCTGTATCAACATAATTTACCCCCATATCAAACGCCTGCTGCATAAGCGGAACGGCAAGTTCTTCATCAACAATTTTCTTGCCGTCAATTTCCTTCATGGGCAAACGCATCGCGCCAAAGCCGAGAGATGATAATTTAATGCCTGTTTTTCCGAATTCTTTATAAACCATATATTTCCCCTAAGGATTTTTGCTATAAACCGCATTATATAGCTAATGTAACAATTATTATACACTGTTTTTGTTAAATTGTACGAAATAGTTAATAAATTGAATTAAAATACTTTATTAAATAAAATTTGTAATAAATACAAGAATTAAACGCCTTTATTTTATAAAGAAATCAATTATTATTTTCTTGCCTTCTCCTATTAAAATTTTTATATTACTAAATGGTAAGAGCTGTTTGAATAATATACTCACAAAAGCTTATAAAAAGGATATAAAAGATGAAAATACGCGTAAAACTTTTCGGTGGTTTTTTTATTGTTGTTTCGATAGGGTTAGTGCTTGGCATTGTGGGATATTACAGCAACGCAAAACTAACGGCTTCGTCCAAACATATACTTGATTATTCAGAAGTAAGGGTTACTATAACATCAATATTGAATGCGCATTTAATCTGGAGGCAGGGCCTTACGGATGCGGTGTATACAGGAAGCGAGTTTACAGGTTCGCTCAATTCCAGCACATGCTCTTTGGGGAAATATTTAAACAGCGAAGATGTAAAAAAAATGACCGACCCTGAATCTATCGCATTGCTTCAGGCGATTATTGAACCTCATCGCTTCATTCATTCCAAAGCAGGTGAAATTGTAAATCATATAAAAAACGGAGAGACGGAAGACGCGTTTAGAAAGCTAAAGGAAGATGTTTCTCCAAATACAATGGTAGTAATATACGATTTAGAAAAAATTGAAACCCGCTACGGCGATTTGCTTAATGAAATAATAATTGAAAATAATAACCTGGGTATTAAGTCTCAGCGTATTATTATTGTGCTCATTATTATCGCGATTATTGTAAGCGTTGTTTTAGCGTTGTATATTACATCCAGTATCACCAAACCAATTTTAAAAGTCGCCGATGCTCTAAAAATTGTAGCTCAGGGCGATCTAACACATGCCATCAATGTTAATACAAAAGACGAAATAGGCGATCTTACTCAAAATATTAGTTTTACGCTTGATAACATTAAAGCACTTGTGCTGCTTATCAAGAAGCAAGCCGGAGTATTGTCTGAAATAGGTTCCGGCTTGTCCGGCAATATGTCCAAGACCGCCTCGGCGATAAATGAAATTACCGCTAACATTCAAAGCATCAAAGGCAGGGTAATAAACCAGAGCGCCAGCGTTACGCAAACTAACGCGACTATGGAACAAGTAGTTACCAATATCAACAAACTTAACAGTCATGTTGAAACTCAGAGCAATAATATTTCACTGGCATCGTCGGCAATTGAGGAAATGGTGGCTAATATTAATTCAGTTACCAACACGCTGGTCGATAACGCCGCCAATGTAAATTCGCTGAAAGATGCCTCCGAAGTAGGACGTATAGGGTTGCAGGAAGTATCATCTGACATTCAGGAAATCTCCCGCGAATCTGAAGGCTTGCTGGAAATAAACGCTGTAATGGAAAATATCGCAAGCCAAACCAATTTGCTTTCCATGAACGCTGCGATAGAAGCCGCGCACGCCGGGGAAGCAGGCAAGGGATTCGCCGTAGTCGCCGATGAAATTCGCAAACTGGCTGAAAGTTCCAGCGAGCAGTCTAAAAC
>WQRN01000072.1 GCA_009786715.1 Treponema sp. | reverse complement strand
ATTGCCGTGCGCTCGGCGCGTTTGTGCCTGGGATCCGCGCAAAACGGAGAGAGAATTATTTTTTCCACGCCGAAACTTTCCGCAGTACGGAACATCGCGCCTACATTGAATGGAGAGCGTATATCCTCCATGTAGACAACCATTCCTTCAACGACTCGGCGTTTTTCAGCGTCAAGCCGTCCGTTGACCGCGGTGAAATCCCAATCAGCCTGATCCTTGCCTGTTTCAGCGAGTAAGAGATGTTTCATTCCATTTAGTACGCGCCTAAGCGGATCAATATCGTATTCAGGCAGATCAGCCATTCTTGCGTTTACAGCCGTTTTAAAAACATCCGTCGATTCAATAAAGAATTTTCGCGCCTCCTGCGAAAATTTTAAGTCTTCAGAGAGCAATTTTGCCGTGTCAGTAAAAAACGCAAGTTCGGCTGCTGTATAAATTTTTATCTTTTTTTCCGCGGCAAGAGACAGGCGGTTTTCGGCAAAAATAAAAATTTTTGCGATCTTGCGAAGCTGTTGAATCCGGGGCAGCTTTTCAAGTTTATATAATGGAATCACCTATCACCGCTTACTTTAATTAATTGTTCAATCTGAAGCATAAGATAATCCTGAAATTTCGGAGGCAATTCATTAAAAAGACTAACCATGCGCTGCAGCTTTTCGCCGGGGGTTTTAAAAAACATATCACCCTCTCCGGTTTTCAGCCATTTTTCATTGACGCCGAAAGTCAGTGAAATTAAATGAATGATCCTGTCATTAACTTTTCGATGCTCACACTCAAGTTCCGCTATATATCCGTTACTTATATATATTGCCTTCGCAAATTCAACCTGCGACATATTAAGTGTCTGCCGCACATGCCTTATGCGTTTGCTGATTGTCATATCATTATAATACGATAAAAGCACTCACTATGCAATGAATTGTTATACAATTTGAGTATTTACTTTTCTCACAGGATAGTATAATATTCTCACATATAGAGTGTTTTTTTGGGGGTAATACACTTATGGAAGAAAAACTACAAAAAGTTTGCAACGACTTCTCATTACTCAATGAAGAACAGCAAGATTATATTCTTGGCATTCTCCAGGCGCTTGTTTTTGCTAAAAACACCTGCGGTCATGATGAATCTGTTAAATCTGAAGCGCAATCCGGCGCCAATCATTCTTAGGCTTCGTTAACATGGTTCTTCATTTTTTTAATATATTAATTTATAATTGACAATATGGATAACGGCTCTCAAAATAATAAAAAAGGTAAAAAATTCTTCAAAGGTCTGCTGATTTTTTTTATTATTCTTGCTGTGATCGCGGCTGTTTGGATTGTTTTTTCGATGATCGGCAGGGTCAATGCCGCTTCTGTTATCCCGGATTCCGCAAGCGTACGCATAAGCATTTCCAATCCTGTAAGTTTGACGGATAGAATTTTAGATCATGAATCACTCGATGATATTTCCGCAATCCCCGCGTTTTCATCCGCTGCTTCCTTTATTAATATACTAAAAGAAAATAAACTTTTAAAAAACCGCCTCGTGCGTTTTGCCGCCCGCGGAAATATGGAGCTCGCTCTTCTGCCGCCTGTTTCTGAATTTGAAAATAGTATTTTAATTGCCGTCTGGGATTTAAGGCTTTTGTCGCCTTTGTTGCGCATAATACCGGCGATTTCCGGCTTGATCAGCGTTCCCAATTTGTATTATGTGCAAGCCGGCAGTAATTCCCGTTTTGAATTCCGCATTAACAATATGACGCTTTTTATCGGTCCTTACCGCAATTTGCTTTTTATTTCCGATAATCCTAAAATTTTTGAATCGCGGTCGGCTGTTCATTCAGGCCATAATATTTATTCAAATATTAAACCGTCATCGTATGATGCCGCTCTAATACTCTCCGATGAATTTATCAGCGGTATAATGGGAGAACTTGATTCCGGTATCGCCGAATTATTAAATAATATTCAATTTAATTCCAGAGTTGAAGCGGGCATATCTGTGTTTCCGCGTAAGATTGAGTTTAGCCTCGCGGCTCCGTTGTCGTCTAACCAGCCGGGTTTAAAACGTATTCTTGATCAGCGTTCAAGAGTGCCCGGTATGGCTGATAATATTCCGGCTTCTTCTCAGTATGCGACAATTCTTTCCGCAGGTACGTTAAACGAACTCTATCAGGCCGCTTTAATTTTTACTCCGGGGCTCGGCGACGCTCTTACTTCGGCGGAAAATATATCGCGTACATTATTGGGTTCATCGCTTAGTGATATTCTTTTTTCATGGACAGGAAATGAGTTTGCTGTTTTTGGAATTGAAGGAAGGCCTCACCCTGTTTACGCGATTCAAATTGCAGATGAACGAAAACGCGATGAGATTTTTAAAAAAGCGTTTAAATCCATCGCGCTTAATGAAAATGCCAGACTGGTTCTTGACGGAACGCGCATTTCAAGAATTGAACTGCCGGAATTTCTTCAGTCGCTTTTACGCCGGTGGGATATTTTCCTGCCTTCTCCTTATTACATTGTTCACAGAGACTGCTTTCTTGCGAGCGAGTCGGCGGAAGCGCTTCTCGCTGCGTTACGTGCCATGCAGAGAAACGATGTTCTTCCTAAAACCGCGGCATGGAAGGGCATAGCGGGCGGAAGAACAACCGCAAGCGCAGTAAGTCTTTATTATTCGCTTGATGTTTCAATGCCTTTCTTCCTACGGAAAAATACGGCTCTCGGCAGTTTTATATCACTTTACAGGCAGGGGCTTGCGCGAATAAGTTTTGATAAAAGCGTTATAAATGTTTCATTTTCTCTGGTTCCCGGTTCCGGCCGCGGTGTAACTCTTGTAAACGGTTATCCTGTTAGAATCAACGGAAGGCCGTCTAACCGTGTTTACGGCGCGGATAACAAAATATTTTTTACATCCGGCACAGCGTCAGTTTTATATAACATTGCAGATAACAGCGTTAATGAACTCGCTAATCAGGGTAATCACTGGATAATACCTGTAAGCCAAAGCGCTGTAAATCATGCCGCCGCGTGGATTGTTACCGATCGCGGACGCGTAACGCTTGTAGATAACGAAATGGACGCAATCCAGGGGTTTCCGCTTCTTACGGGGCTGCGTCTTACCGCTATACCTAAGGAAAATGACGGTAAACTTTACATTTGCGATGAAAACGGAAAGGTCTGCATTATTGATCAAAATGGAAATCAAACAGAATGGGAAACAACATTCAACGCGGCGCTTCGCTCTCCGCCTTCATTCCTGACAGTTTCAGCAAGAAGAGGAAAAACTGTTTACGCCGCGGTTTATCCTAAAAGTTTCTTCGGCGAGATATGGCTTCTTGATGCGGATGGAAAACCGTATTCAAACTGGCCTGCGCCGATTGCGGTTTCTGCCGGAGACGATGAAGATGAATCAGCAAGCGGTTTTGGAATTGGTTTTGGATCGCCCCTTTTATTTTTGAATAACAACAGCATTAATGCCGCGTTTGTTAACCAATCCGGGCAGCTTTTGGTTTATGATGAATACGCGGAAATAGTACCGCCGTTTCCTCTCAATCTGGACGGTGTTTTTTATGTTCAACCCGTATTTGACGGCGAGTTCTTATGGCTTGTTTCATCGGATGGAACATTCTTCAGGATAAGTCTGGACGGCGAGGTTCTTTATCAGAATATACAAGGTTTCTCTGTAATGGAAGAAGGATTTATCACGGTATTTGACAGCGACGGCGATAAAAAACCGGAAGTGTATATCACAGGCGAAGGCAACGCGCTTCATGCGTATACGCGTAACTTCCGTTCGCTTGAAGGATTTCCTCTTCCTGTTTGGGGTAAGCCGCATTTTATTTCGGCTCAAGGCAGTAAAAAGGCGGAAATAATCGGTATGGGAATGGACGGCAGATTGTATCGCTGGCAGTTCAAATAATCTGACGATATGAATAGCGGAGAAAAGGGATGATAAAGTTTCGTATAACAATTGGATTATTGCTGGCTGCGGTATTTTCATCGTGCTCGTCAACGAGTGATATTTCGCTTAACAGCGGACAGACAAGTCAGGCGGATAAAAGCCTTGCGGAACTTGAAGATGTAATTATTCCGCTTGAGGCGTTAGGCACAAATGAAGCAAGAAATAAAATAGGCGATATTGCCGCAGCGCGGCAGTTAATCGTGCATATGGAAAAAGATTCGGCGGCAGACGCGTATTATTCTGCCAGAGTTGTCGCATGGTCGGGAAGGCTCGCAGTTTTGGAAGGCAGATACAGCGAAGGCGTTCGCTTGCACCGCTTGTCCGCTTCCTCTTCGCCGGGGAATCTTCCCGCTGTTGTTTTATCAATCCGTCTTGAAGGCGATCCTTCAAAAAGGCTTGAAACGATCGAAAAAGAACTTGCTGTTCTTGGCCAAAAAGGCATGGGTGTCGGAGAACTTAACATTGAACGAGCCCGCGCGTTAGGTGAGTTAAACAGGTTTTCAGAATCCGCAGGCGCGTTTGACACCGCGTTTTCGTCCGGAATCAGAAAAGTTTACGCCGACAGTTACAGGCAGCAGAGAAACCGCGCATGGGAATTGCGTAACTCAAGCGGGGTAGATTCCGCGTCTCTTAGTCTTCTTGGACGCGAAAGCATTACATGGAATGATTGCATAACGCTTACAAAAAACGAAACTCAGCTCCTGCGTTTTATTACGGGAGGCAGAACAATAAGCGACACGGAATTATTCAGCCGTCTTATTGAACGCGAGTTTATTCCGATAACGCAGGATATTACTGTAACACAATGGCCGGCTAGCAAACCAAAAGCGAACGAAACTTTAACCCGCGCCGGTGCGGCATGGTTTATATGGCACTTGTACGCGGAGTCGCGCGCGGATCGGGGAATGTTATCGCGTTATTCCGCAAGATTCGCGACAGGGGCAAATCCGCGCAGCCCGATTGCGGATGTTCCGCCGCTTTCACCTTTCTTCGATTCCATTCTTGGCAGTGTAGAAACCGAATTGCTTTCTCTTCCAGACGGCAGAAATTTCCGTCCGGCACAGCTCATTCGCGGCGCTGAACTGCTCGCGATACTAAAAAGGATGGATAATTAATATGGATAATAGAAAAACAAAAATTGTATGTTCAATCGGCCCATCTTCTTTTGAAGAAGATGTAATCCGCGAATTAATACTTTCTGGCATGAATGTTGCGCGTCTTAATTTTTCTCACGGAGATCAGGAGAGTCATAAAAGAACAATCGAAAACGTAAGACGTGTATCCGCCGATTTAGGCAAGCAAATCGCTATTCTGCTTGATACAAAAGGCCCCGAAATCCGCACAGGTGAGACTGAAAATGACTGTAAGGTGACAATAAAAAAGAATGATTCTGTTATTGTAACTATTGATAACTGTATGACCGTTCCGGCTAGCGAAGACGGAAAAACATCTGCGCGCATTTCAATTTCCTGGAAAGAAGCGCCTTTAAAACTGAAAAGCGGTCATCATATACTTATCGCGGACGGACTTCTGGATCTGGAAGTAATCGATATTGCAGATAACAAAATTAACTGCAAAGCAAACAACACCGCGGAAATCAGAAGCAAAAAGAATGTTAATTTGTTAGGTATTCACGCAGGGCTTCCGATTATGGGAGAGCAGGATAAAAAAGATATTGCTTTCGGCGTAGAAATGGGCATTGATCTTATTGCCGCAAGTTTTGTAAGTTTTCCGTACGAAGTTACAGAAATTAAAGAATATTTAAACAGTCTTGGTTCCAAGATTAAAGTAATCGCGAAAATTGAAACAGGAGAAGGCGTGGAAAACATCAGAGAGATTGCGCAGGCTGCAGACGGAGTAATGGTAGCCCGCGGCGATCTCGGCGTCCAGCTTCCAACGGAACAGATTCCGCTTATTCAGAAAAAAATAATCAGCGTATGCCGCAAGATGGGGAAGCCCGTCATTACCGCTACGCAAATGCTTGAATCCATGGTTGTAAATCCGCGTCCTACCCGCGCCGAATTAACCGACGTCGCAAACGCAATTTTCGACGGAACGGACGCTGTTATGCTCTCCGGCGAAACCGCAAACGGCGCGTACCCTGTTCAGGCTGTAAAGACAATGGACAAAATAGCGCGTACCGTTGAACAATCGTACGAGTTCCGCGAACACATGGAAAATATCAGAAGCGAGTGTCTATCAGAAGATTTTAATCCCAGCAATAGCCTCGGCATAACCATGGCGCGCGCCGGAGTGGAAATCTCGGCTTCTGTAAACGCCAAAGCGATTGTAACGCCTTCTCTTCGCGGAAGAACAGCGCGTTATCTAAGCGCGTTTCGTCCTGACCAGCCCATTCTTGCCCTTACACCGTCCGACAACATTATGCGCATAATGCAGCTGTACTGGGGCGTTATTCCCTGTTACGCGCCAATAGCGGATGAAACGGAAAGCATGATTAAGAACTCTATGAGGATTGCGTTGGAATCGAAGACTGCGGAATTGTCGGATAATGTTGTGTTGGTTGCGGGGCTGCCGATACATAGTACGAATCCGGTTAATACTGTTAGGGTGATAGTGTTATAAGTTGATTATATTATCTTTTTGTTAATGCGCGTATACCTAAAGATTAGTGAAAATGGGCGTGTGC
>WQRN01000071.1 GCA_009786715.1 Treponema sp. | reverse complement strand
GAGATTGTAACGATCTTTAAACTTACAAGCAATATCGAAAGGATAGGCGATCATGCCGTACATTTGGCGCGCGCCGCGAGGAAACTTTCAAAGGGTAAAGACTCTCCTTTCAGCGCGCAGGAACATTTAGAAAAAATGGCGGTTACGGGGCAGGTGATGATCCGCGCCGCGATTTCCGCTTTTATGGCGCAGGATTCACAGGCGGCGCGGGAAGCCGCGGCGTTGGACATTCAAATTAACGCTGAACACAAGGCGTTAACAGAAAACATTTTAAAAGTTATGAAGAAAAACCCCGATCTTGTAAAAAGCGCTCTTCAAATCCTTAACACATCAAACCAGCTTGAACGCCTTGGAGATCATATTACAAACATTTGCGAAGCTGTTATCTATATGATCGAAGGCATACACGAGGAGCTGAATGAGTAAAGCGGTTATTTTGATTATCGAAGATGATCCTGAAATTCAGGAATTACTTTCTCATTCATTGGCACGAGAGGGATGGGCTTTGCTTCAATCGCAGACAGGCGAAGACGGATTGAAATTATTAACAACAAAAAAAGTTAATTGCATTCTGCTTGATATAATGCTTCCCGAAATGGACGGCTTAAAAGTCCTTAAAAAAATAAAAGAAATGGATCAATGCAAAAATATTCCCGTGATTATGACAACCGCTAAAGGCGAAGAATCCGACATCATCACAGGACTTGAACTTGGCGCGGATGATTATGTAGTTAAACCATACAGCCCTAAAGTTTTAATCGCCAGAATCCGCGTTGCGTTACGCCGTCAGGAAGAATACGAAGCTAAAGCATCGGACACGGACACTTCCGTTACCGTCTGGCAGCAGGGGGAATTAAAACTTGACGCGGCTCGTCATGCCGCTTTTTACGGTGATACTCAACTCGATCTTTTCGCCACTGAATTCGCATTGTTAAAACATTTTCTTTCAAACCCCGAAATCGTTTTTTCCCGCAACCAAATAATCGCCGCGATCCATGGTCCTGATTATCCTGTAACGGATCGTTCTGTAGACGTGCAAATCCTGGGCTTACGAAAAAAACTGGGAAAAGCCGGCGATATGATTGAGACCATCCGCGGCGTAGGCTACCGCTTCAGGGTTTTCAGCGGACAGACCCCAAAATTGTAAAGGAGCTAATATTATGACAATTTTTAAAAATAGTTTACTCACACTGGGTCTTGCTGTCCTTGGTTTCTCAACCGCGTTTGTTGTATCAGTTATGATATTTATGGATTCCCTCTACTACGAAATAAACATGACAAGCCTTGAAAATACGGCAAGATCATTATTGACGGCAATCGGCGGCGAATATATTAACGAAGTATTTTTATCGCACGAAGGAGATCATTCCGCGCAAATTTCTTTTCCAATCGATATTGACGATGCTCATCGCCTTACTTTGATAAACAAATCCGGTTATGTTTTGTGGGATTCTCATGTAACGGAAGAGCTTGTAAATCATATCGATCGAAAAGAGGTAGCCGCCGCGCTTGAAGGAAGAGAAGCAAGTTCAAGGCGTGATTCAATCAGTACGGGGATGAGGCGTATATATCACGCGATTCCTGTTTTTGATAACAATAATGTAATCGGCGTATTCAGGCTTTCATTTTCGATTCCAGGTTTTGGAATGCGCGTATCTTCCATTATCGTTCCATTTATAATATTTATTTCTCTATTTATTGCTGTCGCGTTTTGGGCGGTTTTCATGTATTCGCGCTCTCTGTCGGCTTCGCTTGAAAGGCTTGTAAGTATCGCGCAGGTTGGCACGCCTCTTCTATCAGGTCCTGAAGCCGAAGAACCGGTCGCGCCTGAGTTTTTAAGTCTTGAAAGAGCGATGCGCGCAATGACAGAAGAGCTTAATATCCGTTTTGAAAACGCCAAGTCCGAAGGCAGCCGCCTTGAAGCGATCCTTAACGGAATGGCGGAAGCGGTTTTTGCCATGGATAGCTCTTTAAAACTCCATCTTGTGAATCCCAAAGCAAGAGAGCTTTTTAACCTGGGAAATTGCGATATTAAAACCGCATCTTCCGGAAACGCGATGACTTTACTTGAAGCAACCCGTTCAACAGAGCTTATTGAGATTGCAAGAAAGGCAATTAACTCTGGGAAGCCTTTTGAAACTGAACTAACATTTCACACGGGCACAACCGGACAAATATTAATGGTTTACGCTTCTCCGCTGACGGGAGGCGGCGCGGCCGGCGCTGTCCTTGTGCTGCAGGATATTACGCGTCTTGTAAAACTTGAAAGGGTACGCAAGGATTTTGTCGCGAATGTGTCTCATGAACTTCGCACTCCAATCCAGGTTATTAAAGGTTTTTCGGAAACGCTGTTAGACTCTGTCTCTGAAAAAAAAGATAAGTTCAGCGAGCACGCTCATTTTTTCGATATTATTAATAAAAATGCCTGCATCATGGAAAATCTGACAAACGATCTTTTAATTCTTGCAAGTTTGGAAAACGATGACAGTAAAACATTCGATATGGAAGAGCAATATATTTTACCGCTTACAGAAGAAGCCGTCTCTTCGGTTGAACATCAGGCAAAGAAAAAACAGATAAGCATTATTTTAGACTGTCAGAACGATTTAAAAGCAAAACTGCACGGTTCATTTATTATTCAGGCATTGATCAATTTGATAGATAATGGAATTAAATATTCGCCTGTTAAGTCCAAACTTTGGGTAAAGGCGGCAATAGAAAATGAAACGCTGGTATTTGAAGTGCGCGATAAAGGGATAGGTATACCATCCGAGCACATTGAACGTATTTTTGAAAGATTTTACCGCGTGGACAAAGCGCGGAGCAAAGAGGCCGGAGGCACAGGTCTTGGATTGAGTATAGTCCGGCACATTGCCCTGCTTCATAAAGGAAATGTTGAAGCAGAGAGCCGCGCCGGTGAAGGATCAATATTCAGAATAAAGATACCTGTGTAATTTATTCTTCCGCTTCTTCATTAATAATTTCGAGTAACTCAACGGAGAAAATCAAAGTAGAGTAGGGCGGAATAATTCCCTGAATGCCGTCTTTGCCGTAGGCAAGGTTCGAAGGTATGAAGAACCGGTATATGCTGCCCGGGCTCATCAGCATTAAACCTTCTGTCCAGCCGGGGATTACCATTTCCAGCGGAATATACGCGCCGCCTTCTTCGTTTGAGCTGTCGAAAGGTTTGTTGTCTATAAAAGTTCCCGTATAGTTTACTCTTACAACGGAACTAATAGTTGGTTTGTCTCCGAATTTTTCTTCTATAACTTCATATTGAAGACCGCTGGATGTAACTTTTATGTTGGATCTCCGGCTGTTTGTCACTAAAAATTCTTCTTCCGCTTTTTGATTCGCTGCCGCTTCTTTTTCAAATGCCTGCTGAAGAGCGGCTTGAATTATTTCTTTTGCCTCTTCTTCGCTGAACATGGTCTCCTTGCCTTCAACTACCGCTTTCAATCCGTCGGAAAAAGCCGAGTAATCAAAGTTGATACCCATCGATCCCATGTCGAAATTCATGCCGATTGCCATGCCGAACGCGTAACTTACGCGAGCCTGATCTTCAGCGTTTCTGTAATCTTCTTGAATTGCCTTTGCGTGCAGCGCAAGAACCGTCAAAAACAAACATAAAAATATTACCGCCTTTTTCATCTTCTTCTCCAAAATATTAATTATTCTACTATCTCAAGCAGTTCAACTGTAAAAATCAATACAGCATTCGGAGGTATTGAAGCTCCCGCGCCGTATGCTCCGTAACCTAATTCTGAAGGAATATAAAATTTATATTTACTGCCAACCGGCATTAACTGCAAACCTTCTGTCCATCCCGGGATAACGCCGTTAAGCGGAAACACTACAGGCTCCTGATATTCATATGAATTATCAAAAAGCGTGCCGTCGATCAATCTGCCTTCATAATGCACTTTTACTACATTCTCGGCTGATGGCTTGGCTCCTGTCCCTTCTGATAATACTTCATACTGCAATCCGCTGGGCGTAATTGAAATGCCGGGTTTACCGGCGTTTTCCGCGAGGAATGTGTTTCCTTCTTCCCTGACTTTCGCGCCTTTTTCTTCCATCACAGCGTCAAAAGTGGATTCGATAATATTTCTGGCTTCCATTAAATCAAAACGAGGGTTCTTGCCGGTAAGGCCGTCCTTCATACCCTTTAATAATTCATTAATATTAGGCGATACGCCGTCGGCAGCCAATCCGTCTTTTAATCCAGTTCCGATATTTAATCCCAGAGCGTAGGACGCATCTTTGCCGAAATTCACTCCTCCATTAGAAGATCCGGAACTGCCGTCACAGCCTGCAAAGAGCAATACGATCGAAGTCGTTACGGCTATAACCGCTGCGGTTAATACTGGTAAATTTTGATATTTCATCCTCATATAATACTTCCTTTCGGCGTTTATGGATAGTGTGCGTAAATAACCTTTGCCTTTTTGATATAGCTATGCTATATTATAAGCAGATGTTGCCGGCTTGCCGGCAGGTACCCTCAGCGAGCCTGTAGAGTCTAAGCTTTAAGGCGTTGCGATGGGAGGAGGGAGACTCGGTATGGATGGTACAAAAAAGGTTCTTTTAGTAGATGACAGTGAAGTCCATCTTGTTATTGCAGAGGGTATCCTAAAAGAAAAATACGAAGTTACTACCGCAAAGTCCGGAATAGAAGCGCTGACCCTTTTGTCTAAAGGGCTTATCCCTCAGGTAATTCTGCTGGATATATTGATGCCTGAAATGGATGGCTGGGAAACCTATAATAAAATAAAGGGTATAAGTCTTCTGCGGAGTGTCCCGATAGCTTTTTTAACATCTTTAGACGGCGTTAGAGAAAAACTCTACGCTTCCAGGATTGGAGCGGCGGATCTTATTACAAAACCGTATGAAGCCGCGGATTTACTCGCCAGAATCGAAAAAATACTGGAAAGCCAGACAGAAAAATTGGCTGTATAGCCGAATATCACCTTTTTTTACCCTTGTATTATCCACATTACCGTGTTAAAATTCCCACATAATCTAAAATTCCATAAAAATAGAGGAAAATTATGGCAGAAAAAAGCATTGTAATGATTGACGGTAATAACGCGGCGGCGCACGTTGCCCACGCGCTAAGCGAAGTAATCGCGATTTATCCGATTACCCCTTCCAGTCCGATGGGCGAACTCTCCGATGAGTTTTCAGCTCATGGGCGCAAAAACATTTGGGGCTCAATCCCCGATGTTGTAGAATTGCAGTCCGAAGCAGGCGCGGCGGCGGCAGTACACGGAGCGCTTACGACAGGCGCGATGTCCGTTACATTTACCGCTTCTCAGGGCTTGCTCCTTATGATTCCCAATATGTACAAGATAGCCGGGGAACTCACTTCTACGGTATTCCATATTTCAGCGCGCGCGCTGGCTACATCGAGCCTTTCAATTTTCGGCGATCATCAGGACGTAATGGCCTGCCGCCAGACAGGATGGGCAATGCTGGCTTCTAACAATGTTCAGGAAGTTATGGACTTAGCGCTTATCTCTCACGCGAGCACACTGCGCTCAAGAGTTCCTTTCCTGCACTTTTTTGACGGTTTCCGCACCAGCCATGAACTTCAGAAGGTTGAGGAAATTTCCTACGACGACATGCATCAGATTATTGATGACGAGCTTGTCGCCGAACACCGCAAACGCGGTTTAACCCCGGAATGCCCGACCATTCGCGGTACTGCCCAAAACCCTGACACTTATTTCCAGGGACGCGAAGGCGTTAACAAGTATTATGATAAGGTCGCAGGCATTGTACAGGCGGAGATGGATAAATTCGCTAAAGTAGTCGGACGTCAGTATCATATTTTTGATTACCACGGCGCGAAAGACGCTGAAAAAGTAATTATTATTATGGGTTCAGGCGCGGATGTTGTCGAAGAAACTGTCGACTACCTGAACGGCAAAGGCGAAAAAACCGGCGTGGTAAAAGTCCGCCTGTTCCGCCCCTTCGACGCGAAACTTTTTATTAAAGCGTTACCTGCAAATGTAAAAGCGATTGCGGTAATGGATCGCACTAAAGAACCCGGCTCTCTCGGCGAACCGCTTTATGAAGATGTGCGCACCGCTCTTGCGGAAATGCAGGCTTCGGGCGATTTTAAAGGCGACCCGATTGTTCTAGGCGGACGCTACGGTCTCGGTTCAAAAGAATTTACACCTAGCATGGCGAAAGCGGTATACGACAATCTTTCCGGCAAAAAAATCTCCAACTTTATCGTTGGTATTGAAGATGACGTTCTCGGAAAGAGCCTTGAATACGATCTTAACTTCTTCATCCCCGAAGAAGGTATGAACGAAGCGCTGTTCTACGGACTTGGCGCGGACGGCACTGTCGGCGCGAACAAGAACTCAATAAAAATTATCAGCGAAGCAAGACCGGATCTTTACGCTCAGGCGTATTTCTCATACGACTCGAAAAAATCAGGCGGCTTTACAGTTTCTCACCTTCGCTTCGGAAAGGGAAAGATTCGCCGCCCGTATCTTATTAACTCTGCGGACTTCCTTGCGTGTCATAAATTCGCATACATCGAAATGTACGACATGCTTTCCAAACTTAAAGACGGCGGAACATTCCTTCTTAACAGCCCTTACAA
>WQRN01000070.1 GCA_009786715.1 Treponema sp. | reverse complement strand
TTTACTTTAGGCATTTTTTCCTTCCTTACTATTTATTCTTTTTTCTGTATTCATTAACAGCGGCGGATATTGCGGCTGTAACAGCTTCGTTTTGAGAGCTTGCAGCTGCGGATGCGACAGGAGGCGGCGTAGGTTTTTCACTGGCAGACCTTGCCTCTACGCCCCTTCCAATTCTTATAAGCATTACTACCATAAGAATAATGACAACACACATAATGATTAAATCAAGAATATCGGACTGAAAAAACATATCCTGTATGGTTGTAGTTATAGTCATAGACCCTCCATTTGTATTTATAGTACCAAAAAAATGGTTTTTTTTCAAGTGTTATATGATGTTAAAATACTTTATCTGAGTTTTTTCCTCAATTTTCGCCTTTTGTTTCGTTCTTTGTTGGTGTCTTCCCTGTTTGTTTTGGGAATTTCCTCTTCTTTGCCGTAAATATAAACCACTTCCTTATTTGGCAGACGGGAAGCGATAATGAGCCAGACAACGCCGAACATTATCATCCAGAAGCAAAGAATCTGCCCGGTTGAAAAACTGAATAGAGGGTGAGCATAGGCCGCAGGCAGAGAGGTTTTAACAAACTCCAATCGGTAACCAAGATCGGCATCCGGTTCGCGGAAATACTCGATAATAAAACGGAAAAAACCGTAACCGAGGAAATACAGACCTACCAAAAATCCCTTAAAAGGCTTTCTGTTCCTGAAGAACCAGATCAGAGCCCAAAGAATAACTCCTTCAAACAGCATTTCGTAAAGCTGTGAAGGGTGGCGTGGAAGGTTTACAAAAGCGCCTGTAATCGCCGTATTAGTTTTTTCCGCTATTTCTATAACCCAGTTTTCGCTTGCCGGAAGCGGCTTTGCGTTTGGGAAGATCATTCCGATTGGGCTAGTTGTTGCCCTTCCGTATAATTCCGCGTTTATAAAATTTCCAAGTCTTCCGAATGTGTAGCCAAGAGGAATGCTCGCGGCAAACATATCGCCTATTTCCCTGAAACTTATTTTTTTTACTTTTGCGTAAATTATAACGGCAAGCAGGCCCCCGAATGCGCCGCCGTGATAACTCATTCCCTGAAGCCCTGTGAACTGCCCGTTTCTGAACGGCCAGAAGATTAGCCAGGGTTGTCTTAGGTATATATTGCTTGTTTCATAAATAAGTGTGGAAAAAAGCCTTGCTCCGATGATCAGCGATAATATTCCCCATGTAAACATATTTGTAAGATTGTCGTCTGACATTGGAAAATTTCGTTCTTTTATCTGTTTTCTGTATACCAAAAATGCCGTCGCGAACGCGAAGATGTACATAACCCCGTACCAGCGTACCGGAAGACCGGGAATTACTTCCGGTTTTAACCATGACGGAAAAGTAATTGATAAAAACATACTAGATTTTAAAACCTTGCTGCAATGCTTTTGATAGTTTTAATTTTATAAAGCTGTTTTCCTTTTTAAGTTTGGAAATTTCCATTTGCTGGGATTTAACTGTTTCTATCAAGTCACCCTGACTCATTGCGCCTGAATGAAGAAGATCTTCGACATACTCCATCTTGGTGTCGAAGTCGAGTTCCGCTTCCATTTCCGCTTCCGCGAAACTGTCATCAATTTGTTTGTCATCGGGAGTAAAATTATCTTCAGGAGTTTCCAGAATTTTATCCGCTATGCGGTAAATTGCCTGCGATAAAACTGACTGCGGTTTATAAAGCGTTATAGGCAGTCTTCCCGCGAGAGCTTTATCCTGAATCATATCGCGGTAAATTATTCCCATGTGTTCTATTCTTAAATCAAGGTATTCTTCGCATGAACGGCGTATCTTCATCGCTACATCGGCGTTCTTCGGTTCATCAACCATGTTCATGATGAGGCGCGGATGAAGGGCATCGAGGCGCTCTACGAATTTTTCATAAGACGCGGGATCGATATTTTTTATTTCCGGCAAAAGTTTTGGTATATAGATATGCCCCGCTCCGTCTTTTCTGATTTTTTCCAGATATGCGCGCGCCTTGGAGCCTTTTGCGCATGAACTGAACATCAGGCGGAACACGGAATTTTTTAAAAAAACATAGGCGTTTAAAACAGCAGTAACAGCCGGAGCCGAAACTACGATTCCCTGATTTGAAAGAAGGAAAAAGTCTAAAATTGATTGATGCGTTCCGGCTCCTAAATCGAGGATTAAAATATCAGTTTCGTCTTTTAATTCAAATAATCTTTTTACAAGAGATTTGCGCTGGGAAGAAGAAAGATTCGCGGTGCCCGGGATTTCATTGTCGCCGGGAATGAAACGAAGACCGCGGACATCTGTGTCTGTGATTATATCGGAAAAATTTGATTTTATATTATTTAAATATGTGCCTATGCCTTTCTTCGGCGCTTGAATGCCTAAAACAAGGTGCAGGTTTGACGCTCCAAGATCGAGATCCGCCAGTATAACGCGCTTTCCTGCCTGCGCAAAGGAGACGGCCAGGTTTGCTGAGACAAGGGATTTTCCCACTCCGCCTTTACCGCTCGCGATTGGAATTACACGCATTAATTTTCCTCCCCTTGTGTAATCACCGCAGGTTCTGATTTCATCAGTTCTCCGGCAGCATTTTGGCTGTCTCTCTTTATTAAAAGAACAGCGGTTAAAGCTAATAAGTCGCCGCTTAGCAGAACCAATTCTACATACATCGCAGTTTTGAATAAGCTCCCCATCATTGTAACCTGTCGGGAGACAATTAACCAGCCCAGTAAAAGAAAAAGGCCAATGCATTTTCCTGATATAAAAAGCGGCAGGTATGTTTTATAGCGGTTTATATCCAGCCAAATAAATAACGCCATTAGCGGAAACAAAGCTCCCGGAGAGGCTAGGATTATTTTCAATAGTAATCCGGCATCATTCCTCTGTATAATTAAAACAGCGAAAATACCCATTATTTTGATACATTCATATAGAAAAAGCCCCGGTTTGAGGATTCGAGTTATACCCATACATTGAAAATAGTGCGTAAAATGATATAAATCAAGAGGGGAACCTTCACCTTCAAACCTGCGGTTTTCCGGCTCGGTTGAGGTTCAAGAGGGGAACCTTCGCCTTCAAACCTATGGTTTTACGGCTCGGTTGAAGGTGTTAAAAACACTGGAAAAACATATTAAAATGTATTAAAATCAATAAAGAGGTGTATCATGAAATTAAAACTATTTTATATTCTAATTGCTGTTTCTATTCTGGTTCTGGGATGCGCAAAGCCTCCTTTGGAAGAGATGGAAAAAGCCAGAGAAGCGGTTTTTAAGGCAGAAAACGACGCTGACGCCGTTCAGTATGCCGCAGGTACCCTGGCACGCGCGAGGGATGCGTTAAGGCGCATGCAAATGGATGCGGATTCCAAGAATTATGACGGCGCAAAAACAAATGCCGCCGAAGCAGTTGCCGCAGCCGAAAAAGCGATAAGTGACGGAAAAGCCGGCGCCCAAAGAGCGGGGTCGGAAGCCAACACGCTTATTTCCGGTTTAAGGCTCGAAATTGAGGAAACTACAAGAAATGTTGCTTCCGCGCGGTATTCGAATTTAGCTCTTGATTATAACGCGCTGGATAGGGCAATTGTCAGCGCTCACAATACCACAGATCAGGCGGAAGTTGATCAATTAATGGGCAGAACTCAGGACGCTTTGGACAAAGCCAGAGTTGTACGCGCGGATCTTTCTGAAATAAATCAAAAAGTCGCGGGTGCGGCAACCACCCGTAAAAAATAACTGCGGCGAAATCGAAAGTAACCAGACAGCGCATTATTTTGGTGTGTTGAAAACAGAGCCGGAACCCTCAGCAGGGTATCCGACCTTTTCCGCGCCCGGGCTTGGCTGCTTTTGAACGCCTTGTATAAACGCTGTTTATAAAAAAACAGATATAAAATTGACTGACAAATCTTAAATAAAGAGATATAATAATATGAATTATCGTGAATTATTAGAATAAGGGGAATCTTTATGAAACATTTAAATGTTTTAACTATTGCATCCGCGATGCTTGTTTTGTTCATCGCCGGGTGCGCGACAGAGAGCAGTCAAAAAGTGACTGTTCCGCAAACTCAGGCGCAGACTACCAGATCTGTTTATACAGGTCCGCGTTCGCCTATAGCCGTAGGTAATTTTGACAATCGCACAAGCTTCCAGCGCGGCGTTTTTTCTGACGGCGTTGATCGCCTCGGAGGTCAGGCAAAAACAATTCTTGTTACCCATCTTGCGCTGACAAACCGTTTTACAGTGCTGGATCGCGATAATATGGAAGAAATCAGAAGAGAAGCTCAAATTCGCGGCGAAACACAAAACTTGATCGGCGCGACTCATGTTATCACAGGAGATGTTTCGGAATTTGGCCGTAAGGAAGTAACCAATACGGCATTCTTCGGCGTTATGGGACGCAGCAAACAGCAAGTTGCTTACTCAAGAGTTAACCTTAATGTTGTTGATATACGCACATCCGCTGTTGTTTATACGGTATCAGGCGCCGGTGAATATTCTCTTACCGACGGAGAAGTTTTAGGTTTTGGCAGTTCAGCTGGTTATGATTCTACGCTGAATGGAAAAGTCCTGGATTTGGCGATACGCGAAGCAGTTGACCGATTGGCTGAAGCGATTGATTCCGGAGCCTGGGCTCCGGCAGAGCGGAGATGAAAAATTTGAAAAACCAAACTGTTATTTTAATTATTATCGTTTTAATTTTCGGCTTTTTTCTTTCAGGATGCGTAAGTAGTTCGCTGTATACCTGGGGCCGCTATCAGGATGCGGTTTACGCGCAATTAAACGGTGAAAGTCCCGAATCGCAGATGTCGATGATGGAAAAGGATTTGCAGAAAATCGCTTCCGGCTCTAAACCTGCGCCTCCCGGTTTTTACGCTCATCTGGGCATGTTATGTTCGGTGACCGGCGATCGTTCGAGAGCTATTGAATATTTTAAGGAAGAAAAAACACGCTTCCCTGAATCAACGCCTTTTATGAATCGTCTTTTATCCGCGTATGGAGAATAGTATGACACACAAAAAACAATTTCATATTTTTAGTATTACCGTGATTATTGGAATCGCAGCTTTTCTTTTGGGTTGTGCCTCGGCGCCGAAGGATTATGTTGATTACAAGCAGATCCGTCCCCGTTCAATTTTAGTTATGCCGCCTTTAAATAACACAGTTGATATCAGCGCATCTCCGATTTTTCTTGCCGCGAGCGTCAAACCTCTCGCGGAATCCGGATATTATGTAATTCCTGTAGCTCTATCGCAGGAAATGTTCAGGCAAAACGGCATATACACGGCGGCTGACGCAAATGAAATCAGCCATAAAAGATTAAATGAAATCTTCGGCGCGGATTCCGCTTTGTACATTACGATTACTAAATTCGGCGCTGTTTTTCAGCTGGTAAGAAGCGTAGTGCAGGCTGAAGCCGAAGCCAAACTTGTTGATCTTAAAACAGGCACGCTGTTATGGTCAGGCTCTGTTTTTGTTGAAGAATCACCTTCAAATACACAAGTAAGCTCAAGCGGAGGTTTAGCCGCTCAGCTTCTGCTTGCGGTAGGAGCCGCGATTGTCGATCAGGTTGCCAATAATCTGACAAAAGCCTCATACGGTGTTGGCTTTAGAGCAGCCGAAACGCTGCTTGACGCCAGATACCCCAAAAGTTTACTTTACGGACCGTATCATCCCGAGTATGAGACAGATTAGAGTATAATTATCGCCGCGAAATTCTTTCAATAGTTTTTCCGATAACATAAGCGATCCCGAAACCTGCGAAAACAGAGATGATGCGATCGATTATGTTTATCGGAATGCGCGAAACGATTTCTCTTAAAAAAAGCGGAAGTCCGGCGTAAAGGTCTGCCGGCTGCGATGAGGGATTGATAATGCCGCTCTGCACAGAGTGTGTTCTGATAATTTCTATAAAAAATGAAATAAGACCGCCCATTATGCTCATCGCAATGCATAAAACAGAGGTAAGGTTTAACAGGGGGATTTTTCCCCCTTAAAATATATTACTGCCGTTTTTTGCAGCGAAGTTTTCGCGCAAGGCGGCAGAAAAAATGAAAATAATGTATGTAATTACTGGAGCAATTATTAAATATAGCGGTATTGCTGATTGTCTTATTATTGCTCATAGCCGCAAAGGGAGAATAATGGATAAGATAAGACTTTCGGTTTTGGCAAATAAACAACATTGCGTTATTAATAAAACCAGAAACAACCAAAATAATTGCAGCCAGATTATAGCAAATATTTAAGTTTTCTGTTAAATAAAAAAAATTGCGTTATGATAAATTAATTAAAATGAAATTGAATGAATATGTTTTATCCATATCCTCCGTGTAACTCCAAGCAACTTTAGTTGCAGTACTCCGTGGTTGATCTTCTTCTGGTACCATTAATTAAAAAACTTTATAATTACTTTTGCAACATGTTCGTTGACATCAGAATGTCTGGGAACTTGTGTTGATGAATTTGTTCTTGGGTTTTCGTAGATATCATGATTTGCGCCATGACGCACAAAAACAGCTCCGCATTTTATTATTTCTTTAAGTAATTTTTGCCGTTTCAAGCAGGAACCTTTATATGCAAAATACCATTTTTTCGTTTTTGCGCTAATCTTTTTTCTTCTTCCTGACGAATTTGGTAAACATCGGAAAGCATAACTTCCAATTCTTCAAGATTATGTCCCTGAGTGAGATGATCGGGATATGAGTT
>WQRN01000069.1 GCA_009786715.1 Treponema sp. | reverse complement strand
CTTTTTCTTGTATCTCTGTTTTTAATCCTCAATTTGATAGTAGATCTGATTTATTTTTTCATTGATCCAAGAATCAGAAAGGCTGAGCATGACAAAGCATAAATCGATGCTCAACGGGATTTTCTCGAAAAGTAAAACAGGTCAGACACACGGGACTTTTTTCACAGTGCCATTTATTATTTCTGGAACCATTCTTCTTTTGATTATTTTATTCTGCGTACTGGCTCCGGTCATAGCTCCTTACGGCGAATCGGAACAAGATCTGTCTGCATCGCTTGCGCCGCCTTCCAGAGAACATATTTTAGGCGCGGACAAAATGGGACGGGATCTTTTTTCGCGAATGCTTTACGGCGGCAGGGTAACGCTTATTTCCGCAATCGCAGTTGTATTAATTTCTGTAATCATCGGCGCGCCGTTGGGATTATTTTCAGGATATTACGGCGGCAAGTTCGATTCAATCGTTGGGCGTTTTTGCGATGTGCTGTTGTCGTTCCCGTCATTGCTTCTTGCGTTTCTTTTTGTAGCCGCTCTCGGACGCGGAATGACAAACGCGGTAATCGCTCTTGGAATAATTTATGTACCGATGATTACGCGCCTTGTCCGCTCTCTCACTCTGGTAGAAAAAAATAAAACCTATGTGGAAGCGGCGGAATCGATCGGCTTTTCGCGGCCTTATATACTTTTCCGGCATATCCTGCCCAACTGCGTTAACACAATGATGGTGCAGCTCACTTTGGATCTCGCCTACGCGATTTTGGATCTTGCGGCATTAAGTTTTATCGGGCTTGGCGTAAGTCCGCCCACAGCCGATTGGGGTGCCATGCTGCAGGAAGGCAGAAACTTTTTATTGATGAGTCCCCTCCTCGCCCTTGCGCCGGGAGCGGCAATTGTTGTTACGGTAATAAGCCTTAATGTATTCAGCGATTGCATTACTCAATACATAGATCCGCAGGGCAGGGTTCTTCCCTCTTTCGAGAAAATGGAAAAACACCGCGCCGGCCGGTTACGTCTGTTACGCGCAGCTGAAACAGCGAACGGGAGCGGTAATGGAAACTGATATTCTTTCCATCGAGAATCTTTCCTGCGATTTTCTTACAGTCGAAGGAATCGTTTACGCTCTCAGCGGAATTAATCTGCGGCTGAAGCGCGGAGAAATCCACGGGCTTGTGGGGGAATCAGGCTGCGGAAAGAGCGTCACTTCGCGCGCGATTTTAGGTCTTGTTGATAAAAAGCATACTCGCCTGAAAGGCAGCATCCGTTTTCACGGCGATAATCTTTTAGCGCTGCCGGAAAAAGAAATGCGCGCTATCCGCGGAATGCGCATTTCAATGATTTTTCAGGATCCGCTAAATTCGCTTTCACCTCTTGAAACCGTCGGAAGCCAGATCGAAGAAACAATGTCTAACCATATGGAACTTTCCAAAGAAGAATTACAAAGCAAAACATTTTCGCTTTTGGAAAAAGTGGGGCTTCACAGGGAAACCGCGAAGCAGTATCCTTTTGAACTTTCTGGCGGAATGCAGCAGAGGGTGATGATAGCGCAGGCGATAAGCTGCGACCCGGAGCTGCTGATTGCGGACGAGCCAACAACCGCGCTGGATCTTACCATCCAAGCGCAGGTTTTAAGTTTGCTAAGGAGTTTGCAAAAAGAGCTCTCGCTTACGATTTTACTAATCACTCATAATTTTGCGCTTGTAACTGAAAACTGCGACAACGCATCTGTTATGTACGCAGGCAGAATTGTAGAGACCGGCCCCGTGAAGGATATAATTCAATCGCCTCATCATCCTTATACAAAAGCGTTAATTGATTGCATACCTCGATCTGGAGTAATTAAACAAAGAGAAAAACTGCAGGTTATCTCAGGCTCTCCGCCGAGGCTTTACGATCCTATTAAAGCCTGCCCCTTTGCTCCGCGCTGCCCGATTGCAAAAGACATCTGCAACGAAATGCCTCCTGTTACAGATCTCGGCGGCGGAAGCTCCGTGTGCTGCCATATGGCCGGGGGGCGCTAAAATGTTAGAAGTAAAAGATTTAAAAAAATATTTTAAACTGAGCGGACGGCGGCAGTTATGGGCAGTAAACGGCGTTTCTTTTCAGGTGCAAAAAAATGAAGTGCTCGGTGTTGTGGGAGAATCAGGCTGCGGCAAATCTACATTGGGAAGGCTCATCCTGCGCTTAATCGAACCAAGCGAGGGGCAGGTTTTTTTTGACGGAGAAGAAATCACCGGCATCAGCCGAAGGGCGTTAAGCTCCAAACGCAGAAATATGCAGATGGTTTTTCAAAATCCTTTTGCATCTTTTAATCCAAAAATCAGAATCGGCAAAGCTCTAACCGAAGTTTGTCTCTACTACGGCATGAGCGCAGGCGAAAGCAAAGAAAGAATTGAACAGCGGTTGAACGACACAGGGTTGTCGGCGGATTTGCTGAACCGCTGGCCGCGAGAACTGTCGGGCGGACAGCTCCAGCGCCTTGCAATTACACGCGCTATTCTTTCGCAGCCTTCGCTTCTTGTCGCCGATGAACCGCTGGCTTCGTTGGACGTGTCAGTTCAGGCGCAGCTTTTAAACCTGCTTGAAGATTTAAGAAAAAACAGTTCAATGATGATGATTTTTATTTCCCACGATATGAACGTGGTGGAATATTTTTGCGACAAGGCCGCTGTAATGTATATGGGCGTTATAATGGAATTGATTCCGGCATCGGAATTATCCTTACATTCTATACACCCGTACACGAAGTCCCTGCGCGCTTCGGCTCCTCGGCTTGATGTTTTTAAAGACTCAATAACCGCGCCGGCGGACGAAAAAACAGTATTAAAAGGAGAGCCTGTCTCTCAAACACACATAAAAGGCTGCCCGTTCGCTCCGCGCTGCCCTGAAGCAAAACCCCGCTGCCGCGAAAATATGCCCGAACTTCGCGAGGTATCGCAAGGACATTGGGTACGCTGCTACTTTTCTTAATCCTGTAAACCGTGTTATGTTTATAGAAGGTAATTAATTTTTTAAGGAGTATGAATTATGAAGAAATTTCTTTGTCTTACAATGACACTGATGCTGGCTGCCGGTTTGTTTTTTACAGCGTGTTCAGGCGGCGCTTCCAAGGGCGTTACTTTTACGGTGGCTCTCAGTGAAGACATCAGAGCGGTTGATGCCGGAGTGGCATGGAACTATGTTACAAATCAGGTTACAAATCAAATCACCGAAGGGCTTGTTACTTTCGATTCCAACAGCAACATCGTCCCCGAACTTGCAAGCAGCTGGAGCCAGAGCGACGATTTAACGTACATCTACAATGTCAGAGACGATATCGTTTTCTCGGACGGCACAAAAATGACTATGGACGACGTTCTCTTTTCATTTGAAAGATCCAGAGACCCTGACGGCGGAACATATTTTTCCGACTTCTTCAGCGATGTTGAAAGTTTTTCTGTTAACGGATGGCAGTTTATAATCAAACTCAGCCAGCCTTCGGCGGTGTTTAAGTTTGTTCCCGCAACCGGCGCAGGCCGCATTATCAGCAAGGCATATTATCAGAAACACGAACACAATTTCGGAACCGCGGCAGGCGGCATTGTAGCTACAGGCCCGTTTGTTTACCAGAAATGGACAAGCGGTCAGGAAATAGTTTTAAAGAAAAATAAAAACTACTGGAACAAAGAAAAACTTGCAGCCAACATTGTAGACACTCTCGTTTTCAAAATTATCCCAGAGGATACAACAAGGATTATCGCCCTGCAAACAGGAAGCGTAGATTTCTGCGCGAACTTGCCGCAGGATCAGATCAATCTTTTGGCTGCGGAAGCGAACCTGACCCTTTCCAGTGTGGACTCGGCTCACCTTACATATGTCGCGCTTAATACCGAACGCCCGCCGATGAGCGATGTAAATGTGCGAAGAGCGATTTCACGCGCCTTGGATATTCCCGATTTCCAGAAACGCATTATTGGACGCGCAGGTTCCGCCGGAACCATTCTTCCGTTTGGTAAAGCTCTCTACGGCGAGAACGCTTCAAAATGGGAACAGTATATAAGAGATAATCAGGGTTACACTTTGGATCTCGCCGCCGCAAGAAGGCATCTTGCAAGCTCAGCGTTTCCTAACGGTTTTGACTGCAACATAATCGTAAGCGAAAATTCTTTGGCGAACCAAAGAGCGCTTTACATTCAGGAAGCGTTAAAAGCTCTTAACATCAATGTGACAATCAGAAGAATGTCAGGCGATGAGCAGGACACACACCAGATGGGCGGCATCCGCGACGCAAACGGCAAACGCGATTATGATATGCTCATCGGCGGATGGGAAGCTGATTATCCCGATCTTAACGGCAATATCGAAATCATGTTTAACTCAAGTCAGGCTGCAGACGGCTACAACGCGGCAGGTTATGTAAACTCAAGAATTGACGATCAGATTATCCAGCAGAGAACCACAACCAATCCTGCAAGACGTTTTGAAATTCAATCAAGCATGATGAATACAATAGTAAGCGATGTTCCTTACATCGTATTTGATTATTCGTACCGCATGAGCGTATTGAACAAGAAGTATACAGGTCTTTCGGTTTCTTCCGCGTGGCTGTGGGTGCTTCCCGTACAGAATGTTCGCAGCGTAAATTAGTTTAAGTCTTTTGAAGAAAGCCGTGAAAGCCTTGTACGCCATGTATATGTCGGCTTTTGCGGCTGCTTCATAAGGAGAATGCATCGAAAGAAGAGGGACGCCGAGATCGATAGAAGGAATATTCAGGTTTGCAAAAAATCTTGATAATGTTCCGCTGATTCCGGCGTCCACCTTTCCGCCTTCGGCTGTCTGCCAGAGTATTTTTTCCTTATCTAATATTTTAATAATTTCCGCAACGGTTTGTGCGTCAGCGTCATTTGTGTTTTCTTTTCCGTCACGCCCCCAATAACGGAATAACACAACACCGTGGTTTAATCTTGCGTCGCCGTGTTCGTCAAATGACTCTTTGTAAAGGGGATACCAGCAAGTATTAACATCTGCGGAGACACAGAGCGAGTTTGAAAAAACTTCATTACAGTTGCCGCCTTGCGCATCCGCTAAATCATTGATAAAACCTGAAAAGAAAGACGACTGCATTGCGCTGATTCCAAAAGAGCCGGTTTCCTCTTTGTCGGCGAAAACCAAACAGGCAGTATACTCAGGCTCTTTAACGGAAAGAAACGCGTTAAGAGCCGGATATGCGCAAACTTTATCGTCTTGTCCGTATCCGCCTACCATGCTTCTATCGAGTCCAAGATCGGAAGCCGGAAAGGCAGGAACCGCGCAAAGCTCCGCCGACACAAGGTCTTTCTCGGTAATTCCATACCGTTCATGAAGAAGAGAAAGAATATTTAGCTTAACAGCTCCTAGTCCGCTTTCGCCGGGACTGGAACGAAGACCGGCAAGCAAATCAAGATTTTCGGCAGGAACGGCGTACTTCATCGGTTTTCTCATTTGCTTTGCGCCGAGGTGAGGGAGAAGGTCTGCAATAAAGAAACGTGCATCAGAAGGGTCTTCGCCTATTTGAATGTTAATCTCCTGCCCGTCAGCGCGTACAATAAAGCCGTGCAGAGCAAGCGGTATACCTGTCCATTGATAGGGTTTAATGTTTCCGTAATAATGAGTGTCAAAAAAAGCAATACCTGAATCTTCATAAAGAGGTTTCATTTTTAAATCAAGCCGGGGGGAATCAACATGACAGGCAATGATTGAAATGCCTTGCGAAAAATCTTTTTTTCCAACAGTGGCAAGTATCAGCGCTTTTCCGCGGCGGCTGTAATAAATTTTATCGCCGCTCTTGAGTTTCATCCCCTTCTTCCATTGAACAAACCCTTCCTTCTGCGCCATTTCTATCGCGGCGTTAACAGCTTCTCTTTCGGTTTTCGCGTTATTCAGAAAAGAGATATAAGGCTTGCAAAAGTCGTCGGCTGTTTTCGTTTCTTCGGGAGACATGAATTCAGAGGCGTTCATTCGGGGGCAAAGTAGTTTTTTTTTCATTTCAATATCCATGAGCGTTAAATCGGAAACACAAACTTGAACGTAAGACCTGATTCTGTCGAATTAACATTTATAGTGCCGTTGTTTTCTTTAACAAGGTCTTTAACAAAACTTAAACCCACGCCCCTTCCGGCTGCGGTGCTGGTTTCGTCTGCGGTAGAAAACTCAGGTGAGAAAATCGAGCCCAACAGCGCTTTTTTATCGGCTGGTTTGCCGGGAAATTTTTCTTGGTATTTCTGTTTAATTTTATTCCAGTCTAAACCCTTGCCGTCATCGGAGAAAGTAATTACAGCTTTGCCTTCAACATTCACAATGCTGAATTCCAAATGCCCCAGAGGATCTTTTCCCTTTTTAATTCTCTCTTCCACAAGTTCAATGCCGTGATAAATCGAGTTTCTCATACACTGGGATAAAATATCTTTAATTGGTTTTCGCAGTTTAGATTCCAGGATAGCTATATCTATATGCCCTGCCTTTAACGTGACCCTCTTGTGAAGTTCGCCAGCGATCTTTTCTGCGCCTTTGGAAAGCGAGCTGACAAGAATTGTATCGATCTGGTTTGTGGTTTTATACGCGCTAATTTTTTTTGTAATGGCGGTATAAGTATCCATTTCCTGCATAAATGTTTCAATTTTGATCGTTAAGGCAAGGATGTCGTTTGTAAAAATTCTGTCCTTATTCGACAGCGCTTTTACCTCATCCTCAAGGATATGAAGTTTATTTGCAAGACT
>WQRN01000068.1 GCA_009786715.1 Treponema sp. | reverse complement strand
CTTTATAAAATATTAAAGGAAGGTCATTCTATTGTGCATAAAGCCGACTTTTTAAGGGAAATAGCAAAAGAATGGTTCCCCATAGAACTGCACAGCGAAAAGAAGATTAAAACTGTTCATCTAGAATTAGTCGAACTCGCTGATTTCTTAGAGAAATAATTTTTAAAACTAATTTAACTTAAAAAAACATTTTCTCCAAATAGACCGTTAGTCCTTCTTCAAGACTGGAACCGTAAATTAAATCTGCCGCGTCGCGGATGCTTTCTCTGGCGTTTTCAGGGGCGCAGGCAAAACCGGCAACCGAAAACATCGGCACGTCGTTTTCTTCGTCGCCGAAGGCGATTACTTCTTCTGGTTTTAGACCCCTGTGTTCCATGGCAATTCTTAAGCCCTCGCCTTTTGAAACACCTGCGTTGATGATTTCTAAAAATGTGGGGTAACTGCGCATAACGCTGATTTTATCTCCGAAACGATCCTTCATTCTTTTACGGACTTCGTCATGAAGGCTTGGGTCTGCTATAAACATCCCCTTGATGCAGCCGTTAATCGGCAGGGCGGCGACGGTTTTTAAATCTTTTACAACAGGCGTAATGCCGGTGTGGTTTTTATACATTTGCGCTTCGCTGCCGTAACTTTCAATAACAAGAGCTTCCCAAATCTGTTTGGGATCTTCTTTTCCCGTATCCGGAGAAATGCCTGCCGGAAGGTAGACCTGATAATGAATCCCAAGTTCGCGGGCAATGTCTGTTCCAAAGTCTACAACTTCCATATTTATACAATTTGTATGTAATATTTTTCCCGCGGGGACATCCGCGACTTCAGCGCCGTTAAAAAACACCATCGGTCCTTCCGCGCCGATTGCGCTGCGATATTTTTCTGCCGATTCAATCGCTCTTCCTGTCGATATAATTATATGCATTCCCTTGCTGACCAGAGTTCTCAGGCAGTCTCTTGTACGCCTCCCAAGTACCCCTTGCGGCAGCAAGGCAGTGCCGTCTAAATCAATAGCCAGCCCTTTTATCATTTTAGGCTCGTAATGTCTTCTCATATTGAAAATTATACAAGGGCGGCAGAGAGTTATCAACAGATATAAATTGCTTAAAAATCCGATATATTGTATAATTTCTGTGCCTGGGAGAACACATGAAAGTTGTAACATTCGGTGAAATAATGCTTCGTCTCGCGCCTGAAGGGTATTTGAGGTTTACTCAAGCCGTTTCCTACGGCGCGATTTACGGCGGCGGAGAGGCAAATGTCGCTGTTTCACTTGCCGGTTTCGGTATGGATGCCGCTTTTGTAACAAAACTTCCAAAACATGAAATTGGACAGGGAGCGGTTAACAAATTAAGAGAGTTCGGCGTGGATACTTCATCTATAATTCGCGGCGGCGATAGAGTAGGGATTTATTTCCTTGAAAAAGGCGCGTCCCAGCGTCCGTCCAAGGTGATTTATGATCGCGCCCACTCGGCGATTGCGCAAGCTGTGCCTGCCGATTTTGATTGGGATAAAATTTTAACCGGAGCGGACTGGTTCCATTTTACGGGGATCACTCCTGCGCTTTCGGACAGCGCGGCGGAAATTTGCATGGCTGCGTGCAAGGCGGCGAAAGGCAAGGGTATTACAGTTTCCTGCGACATTAATTACAGGGCGAATCTTTGGACGCGCGAAAAAGCCGGAGAGGTGATGTCCGGTTTAATGAAGTATGTTGATATTTGCGTCGCGAACGAGGAAGATGCCGCCGATGTTTTCGGCATAAAGGCATCCGGCAGCGATGTAACAACCGGTAAAATCAACCATGAAGGCTACAAGGAAGTCGCCGCCGCGCTTATTAAAAAATTCGGTTTTAAACAGACTGCGATTACGTTAAGGGAATCGGTTTCAGCTAACGATAATAATTGGGCGGCAATGTTATATACCGGAAACGATTATTACTTTTCTAAAAAATACGCTGTTCATATAGTAGACAGAGTCGGCGGCGGTGACAGTTTCAGCGCGGGGTTTATTTATGCGAACCTTCAGGGGATGCCTTCTCAGGAGGGGTTGGAGTTTGCCGTCGCGGCAAGCTGTCTTAAGCATACAATCGAAGGCGACTTCAATCTTGTTTCGGCGGATGAGGTTAAAAAACTTGCGGCAGGCAATGCGTCTGGAAGGGTACAACGGTAAAAGATGGTTGATATTATTAAAGAACAAAGAGAAAAAAATCTTCACCGCCTCTTTCATGCTGTAAATACCACCGCGCGCATTTTGTTAGCCGCCATGGAGGACGAAACTTTCGAAGCCAGCGTTCTGGAAGGCATGAGCATTATCGCCCATTGCCTCGATTTTGACCGCGGCTACATTTGGCAGAACGAAGTGAGAGACGGCGTTCTCCATTATGCGATGCGTTTTGAATGGCAGAATGACACAGGGCGCAGGCTAAACCCTGTCGAGAATAAAGCGGTTTATCCGTATTCTGATATTCCTCAGTGGGAATCGAAATTTTCAAACGGCGAGTGTGTAAACGGCCCTTTAAGCGATCTGAGTCAGGAAGAACAGGACAGGCTTAAGATTCACGGCATGAAATCCGTTTTTGCTGTTCCTGTTTATATGCAGGATTCTTTCTGGGGATGGGTAAGTTTTGATGATTGCATCGAAGAGCGGACTCTTGCCGACGACGAGTTAAGCATCCTTCGTTCCATCAGTTTAATGATGGTAAACGCGATATGCCGGAATGAACAGGTATGCAAGATACAAGAAGAAAACAATTTAAAAAATTCGCTTCTAAATACTGTAAACAACGCCGCGTCCCTTCTGCTTCAATCCGAAGCCGGCGAGTTTGAAAATGTTTTACTGCGCAGTCTTGGTATGCTCAGTAAGGCCGCTAATGCCGATCGCGTTTATATTTTCAGAAATTATTCAGATAACGGTAAATTGCACTGTTCGCAGCTTTATGAATGGTCGGATGCCGGTGAGCCTTTGCAGGATAGCAGTTATACTAAAAATGTTTGTTACGAGGATAATCTTCCCGGTTGGGAAGAAACGCTTTCAAGCGGGAATTGTATTAACAGCATGGTTTACGATTTAGACGATCGTATAAAAGCGCGGTTAACGCCTCAGAAAATATTATCAATATTGGTTGTGCCTGTTTTCCTTAAAGACCTTTTTTGGGGGTTTGTCGGTTTTGATGACTGCCACCACGAAAGAGTGTTTACTGAAAGCGAAGAATCGATACTGCGATCGGGAAGCCTTTTAATCGCTCATGCGATGCTTCGCAATGATTTGACTTTGGGTATTTGCTCAACCGCCTCCGCGCTTGAAAAATCGCTTGAAGAAGCTCAAGCGGCAAGCAAGGCGAAGGGTAATTTCCTTTCCAACATGAGCCATGAAATGCGCACTCCTATGAACGCGATCATCGGCATGACGCAAATTGGTAAATCCGCAGCGGCATTGGAAAAGAAAAATTACGCGTTCGATAAAATCGAAGGCGCTTCGAATCATCTTTTGGGCGTTATAAATGATGTTCTTGATATGTCTAAAATTGAATCCGGAAGATTTGATCTCTACAACTCGGTTTTTAGTTTTGAGAATATGATGCACAAAGCGATTAGCATGACAAATTTCAGGCTGGAAGAAAAAAAGCAGCATTTTTCACTGTATATTGATTCTGAAATTCCAAAATCGCTTTCCGGCGATGAGCAGAGGATCATTCAGGTAATCACAAATCTTTTAATTAACGCGGTAAAGTTTACGCCTGAAGAAGGATCGATCTCGCTCAAAGCGCATTTTGACGGCGAAGAAAACGGCGGATATAGAATTAAAGTTGAAGTGAAAGACACCGGAATCGGAATCAATAAAGAACAGCAAGAAAAACTTTTCTCTACGTTCGAACAAGCCGAGAGCAGTATCTCGCGGAAATTCGGCGGTACGGGGCTTGGGCTCGCGATTTGCAAACGTATCCTCGGATTAATGAACGGAAAAATATGGTGCGAATCTGAAGTTGATAAAGGTTCCACTTTTATTTTTACCGTTCTGTTAAGACGATGCGATGATAACGCGCAAATAGACGAGCCGCTTTTGTTAGACGAAGAAATAACAGGCGATATTAAAGATTCATTAAAAGGCTGTTGTATTTTGATGGCAGAAGATATGGAAATAAACCGCGAAATTGTAATTACTCTTTTAGAACCGTTTGAAGTTGAAATTGACTGCGCGAAAAACGGCGCGGAAGCTGTTAATATGTTCAAGAGTAATCCCGATCGGTACGATATTATTTTAATGGATATGCAAATGCCTCAGATGGACGGCCTTGAAGCGACGCGTATCATCCGCAGTTTGGATATTCCACAAGGAAAAAAGATTTCCATAATTGCGATGACAGCTAACGTTTTTAAAGAAGACGTTCAAAAATGTCTTGATTCAGGCATGAACGCGCATATTGGAAAGCCGATGAATTTAAAAGATGTGATTGATATGTTAAAATGCTATTACATCGAAAAACAGTTAAATCTGTTGCAACAATAAATTATATCGGTAAAAGTAAAACTGATAATCCGCATAAAAGAATCGCAGAACCGGCGAGGGCGTGCGCGTATCTTTCCAGTTTATTAATTTTTAAAAGTTGAAAACCTTTAATGCCAAGAAGCGTCATTAAAAGCATAACGCTGATTGTAACAACAGAAAAACTTACTGTTACCAAAACAAGCGTAAAGATATTCATTGTCGCGGCAGGGTACATTAAAAGCGGAATCAACGGCTCGCAGGGGCCCAGTATAAAGAAAATAAATAAACCCCAAAATACATTTCCCTGTTTTTTAGAATTATGCTGATGTTCCGATTCATCGTGCGTGTGCGCGTGAATGATAGTCTGCCCGTCTTGTCCTATGTGGGTATGAGTTTTATTTTTTAATGCTTTTTTTATTCCGTAGATGGTATAAATCAATCCGAATGCGATTAATACATAAGTGGCGATTGTTCCGCGTTTATCTTCAATGTCAACTAACGATGTTATTCCTGCGGACAGCGCGACTCCGGCAAAGCCCAGAATAACGGAGCCCAGAACGTGTCCGAATCCGCATAATAGCACAACATATACAGTTTTTCTAAGCGTCCAATTGTTTGCCTTGCTTAGCGCGATAAATGGCACATAATGATCAACTCCGATAAGAGTATGAATCACCGCGATTGAAACCGCCGTGCCTAATAAAATTCCCGATTCCATAATCAAATATTTTTTTCCTTGTATATGCCAATTAAATCATAAACCGCCGCGCTTGCCAAGACCGCGAGATCTTCGGGCGCAAACCATGTCTTTGCCGTTTTGTCAAAAAGTATGTTTCCGTCCGAAGGAAACTCGTCATCTCCTTTCCATATAATAAAAGTTAGCGGAAGGTACGGAAGCGCGTTTATCGTAACAGACGCGTCGCCGTGAGAGGCAATCTGTCCGCCAAGCGCCGTGCCAATCTCGATCAATTTTTTTGTCTCTTTTTCAAAACATCCAACCAAAGGTTTAACAGCTCTCTTGTAAAAGTTCGGCTCGTAAAAAAGAGCAGGAGCTACTTCCCTGTACGCAATGAGCTGCCCTGACATTTTTTTTGCGCCGTTCGCTGTCAGATAATGAAGCCATAATATTTTTTGGGTAACAGAAGCGCTTGAAAGAGATCTTTCTTTGTTAAGCCACGGTAATATATACTCTCCGTTTTCGTAACGCGCGCCGCAAGCTTCGCAAACATCTTCAGGTTTTAATTGCGAAAGACGCTGCGAGGCAAGGTCTATTGCATCATCGTATCCCATTTACGCCTTCTATTTATTGATTTTTATGTAATTATGATACATAATAATCTATCTTTTTTCGAGGGAGTATAAAATGGCAAGACAAAAAATCACGGAAGCGCTTAAATCTGGTAAAACATTGATATCAGACGGCGCTTGGGGGACTTTTTTACATATTAAAGGATTAAAACCGGGCGAATGTCCCGAATTATGGTGCATCGACAGGCCGTCCGACGTTTTGGATGTGGCAAAGAGCTATATCGAAGCCGGAGCCGACATGGTAGAGACCGACAGCTTCGGCGGCAGCAGTTTCAAACTTGCCCATTACGGGCTTGCCGACAGAGCGGCGGAAATTAACGAGGCTGCCGCTAAAATTTCCCGGCAGGCGGCAGGCGACAGCAAATGGGTAATCGCTTCAATCGGCCCGACAGGCAAAATGCTTGTTACCGAAGAAGTAACAGAAGAAGAACTTTACGAAGCGTTTAAAACTCAGGCTGTCGCGTTTGAAAAAGGCGGAGCTGACGCCGCTTGCATCGAAACAATGAGCGATATCGAAGAAGCGTGTCAGGCTGTAAAAGCCGTTAAAGAAAATACAAAACTGGAAGTTATCTGCACATTTACATTTGAAAAAACCGTGCAGGGCGAATACAGGACAATGATGGGCGTCGATCCCATCGCCGCGATGAACGCGGTAATCGCAGCCGGCGCGGATGTTGTCGGCGCGAACTGCGGCAACGGAATCGAGCGTATGATCGAAATCGTTAGCCAGATGCGCGCCGTTAACAAAAATATTCCAATTCTTGTTCACGCAAACGCCGGGCTACCCAAAAATGTCGCAGGCGAAGTTGTGTTCCCCGAATCGCCGCAGGACATGGCGGCTCTCGCGCCGAAACTCGCCGCCGCAGGAGCAAACATTATCGGCGGCTGCTGCGGAACAACGCCTGCGCACATCATGTCGATGAAAGAAGCGTTATCAAAATAAATAAGGAGACATATTATGATGAAGAC
>WQRN01000067.1 GCA_009786715.1 Treponema sp. | reverse complement strand
ATCATCAATCACAACCTAAGCGCAATGTTTGCGGACAGGTCCCTCAAGGTAACTCAAGATTATCTTAACAAAAACATGGAGAAACTCTCCTCGGGTCTCAGAATCAACAGAGCCGGCGACGATGCGTCAGGCCTTGCTGTTTCAGAGAAATTAAGAAGCCAGATTCGCGGCTTAAACCAGGCGTCAACCAACGCACTGAACGGCATTTCTTTCATTCAGGTAGCGGAAGGCTATCTCCAGGAATCACAGGACATTATGCAGCGTCTGCGTGAACTGGCAGTACAGGCAGCCAACGGCATCTACAGTGAAGAAGACAGAATGTACATTCAGGTTGAAGTTTCTCAGCTCGTAGACGAAGTAGATCGCATTGCCAGCCATGCCCAGTTCAACGGCATGAATATGCTGACAGGCCGTTTTGCCCGTCTTTCAGGCGAAAATGTTGTTACAGCTTCAATGTGGCTTCATATTGGCGCGAACATGGACCAAAGAGAACAGGTTTTTATCGGCACCATGACAAGCAAAGGCCTTGGAATCCGTATGATGGACGAATCCTTTGTTACGCTGGAAACCCCGGATGATGCAAACAGGACAATCGGCATTTGCGATGCCGCGCTTAAAATCATCAACAAGCAAAGAGCAGACCTCGGCGCTTATCAGAACCGCTTGGAACACGCTGTCCGCGGCCTCGATATCGGCGCAGAGAACATGCAAGCCTCAGAATCAAGAATAAGGGACACCAACATGGCTAACCAGATGGTTCACTATGTCAGGGACCAGATTCTGAACCAGTCAGGCACAGCCATGCTGGCGCAGGCTAACCAGAGGTCAACTTCGGTATTGTCTTTATTGCAATAATGTGTTAAACTTACAGTAGATAGGGGATCCTGATACGTCTTAAGGCGAAAGCCTTACCGTGGAAAAGACCTTCAGGCTCCCCTCCTCTGACCAAAGTGAAGTTTTTTGAAAGTCCTTCGGACTTTTAGCCTTTTTTAAGGCAGCGATATTTGACAGAATCTCTCCAGCCATTTAACCAGTCGAAAGATCGGTTAATTGCGCGGGACGTTTCGAAACGATTATTTTCATAACCCGCTTTTTCAAAGCGGGGTTTGGCGTCTTATGTGATTTTCATAATTGCGTGTCAATAACCGTTTCGTTCTGTTGCGGATAACAGGGGCGGCGGCGCGAAACTGTCACCTTTTACCGCTCCCGCGGAACGACCTTGGCAAGGATTGCCGGGGTTAAGCAAAAACATGGAGGGTATAAAATGATTATTAATCACAACTTAAGCGCCATGTACGCCGATCGTCAGCTCGGCGTAACCCAGGAGACGTTAACCAAGAACATGGAGAAATTAAGCTCCGGTATGAGGATTAACAGAGCTGGTGATGATGCTTCCGGACTTGCGGTTTCTGAAAAAATGAGAAGCCAGATTCGCGGATTGCATCAGGCCGAACGCAACATCCAGAACGGCGTGTCTTTTATCCAGGCTACTGAAGGTTACCTTCAGGAAACACAGGATATCCTGCACCGTCTTAGGGAATTATCGGTACAGTCAGCCAACGGAATTTATTCGGACGAAGATCGTATGCAGATCCAGGTCGAAGTTTCCCAGCTGGTAGACGAAGTAAACCGGATTGCAAGTCATGCCCAATTTAACGGCATGAACATGCTTACAGGTGCGTTTGCATTTGACTCACCTTCGGGCAGAATTATGCAGTTGCAGATTGGAGCAAACATGGACCAGAATTCAAGAGTCTATGTAAACAGCATGACCGCTACTGCTCTTGGTTTGACAGATTCACAGGGAAATGACGGCAAACTTTCGATTTCAGACCCTGCGGAAGCAAACCTTGCTATCGGCACTATTGATTCGGCTTTAAAAGTTGTCTCAAAACAGCGTGCAGACCTGGGCGCTTATCAGAACCGTTTCGAAATTGCTGCTCATGGCGTAGCCATTGCAGCGGAAAACCTGCAAGCAGCAGAATCCCGCATCAGGGATACAAACATGGCGTCAAAGATGGTTGACTACACAAGGGATTCCATCCTGGGCCAGACCGGAACCGCAATGTTGGCACAGGCCAACCTTCGCACTCAGTCGGTCTTGCAGCTGCTCTCATAGTTTTCATTATTTAAAAACAACGAATTAAGAGACTTCTGGACGTCGTCTTTTTTTCGTAACAAGAAAGTGGAGTTCGCGCCTCCACTCTCTTTATTTTTTCTGCCAGGGATTGGCGGAAAATGATTTGGACTTTTGTTCGGGTCTTATCGGAACGATTGTTCAGATTTTTACATGGAGGTATATCATGTCTGTAGCAAGTGTGGGATTTCACGTCTCGCCGATGCCCGTTGCCGAAATGGCGCAGGCAGCTAGGCAGCAGCTTACTCAACCGGAAACAAAAGTAAAACCTCAGATGATTCAATCTACAGCAGCAGATTTGGAAAAGATTGGTCTTGCTTTTAACAGGAAACTGCAGTTCGAGGTGAAACATGACTCAAATCAGGTTATCGTCAAGGTAATCGACAGAGAAACCGATAGAGTCATAAAGGAACTGCCGCCGGAGGAATTGCAGAGGCTGCACAGCAACCTTAGAGAAGCTATCGGCCTTTTGTTTGACCAAATGGTCTAGTTTACAAATAACCGTTTCTGCGGTTAAAGCCTGTCAAAAGTTAGAGGGGGAGAATTCAGGTTTATGTCCGATATTTACGTACCGGGAGTAAAAAGCAGGTTCAGTACCGATAAAATGATCGATGACCTGATGAAACTTGAACGGATTCCCAGAGACAGAGCTCAAAATAATATCGATACTCTTTCTATACAGAAAAGCTATTGGCAGGAAATAGGCAAGCGGATCACAACTTTACGCGACAGCGCCCGTATGCTCTACTCTTTTCAAAACCCGTTTAACGAAAGACTTGGGCAGAGTTCCGACGAATCCGTAATTACGGCAATCGCCACCAGAGAAGCCAGCGAACAGATGTTTAAATTCACAGTAAAACAGACAGCGCAGGCTGATCGTTTTCTTTCGCGCCCTCTTGAAGAAAAAACCAGAATAGAAGCCGGCACTTACACTTTTTCTGTCGGCAATGATGAAGTATCAATCAATTACCGCGGCGGCACTCTTAGAAATTTTGTTGAAACTGTCAACAACCGCGGCCGGGATAAAATAGCGGCTTCCCTTATTGCGGTGCAGCCGGGAACCCTTTCTCTTATGCTCGAATCAAAATTGACAGGTTCAGCGAACAGGCTCGGCTTTTCCAATGACGCTTCGTCTCTTGCGGTTAATTTAGGCATGATGGAAAGAAGCAATGACACTTTAAAAGCCGTCAATGTAAGCGACACTGCTATAAATAAAAGCGGGCAGAATGCCGCCAATGTATCGGTAGATAACGGGGTATTAAAGGCCGCAGCTCTTTCTACGGTATCTATTCCGATTAATATGCAAATTGATTCGGATTCTCCTCTTGTTCTTCGCCTTCAGACACAAACAAAGGTTGGAACCGAAGAAGTCTTTAGCTCTCCTCCTCCGCCGCCAGGTCCCGCAGTTCCGACAAGTTCTGTAACTTACGGCGGGATAACAATTGAAAACGCGCCTTCTTCATCGCCGATGCCTGAATACACTCCTCCCGTTGTTCCTGTGCGCCATGACGATATGGCTGTTTTAAACCTTGTATTTTCCGACGGCACAAGCCAGAAACTTCCCGCGATAAGCGATTCAAGCTCTCCTGTCGCAAGGCAGTACGATCTGGCGGAAATCGCGCGCGGAAGAACTATTGCCTCGCTGAATATCGAGAACACAAACACGCACAGAGAGGTTTCTGTCGGCAAAATTGAAATTTTGGATCCTTCCTCTTCAGGCGGATTAAAACCTATGAACGCCGTTTCTGCTTCGCGTGACGCCATTATCGCGATGGAAGGCATTGAAATTACGCGCCCTTCAAACAACATAGATGATCTCGTTCCCGACGTCACGCTGAATGTCCGGGGCGTTTCAGATAAACCTGTTGAATTAAAAATAACCGGCAACAAGGAAGCTGTTAAGGAATCGATCATTTCATTTGTTGGAAACTACAACAGATTGATGGCTGAAATAAATATTTTAATAAGTTCAAGAGGCAATGCTACTCCTGATTTAAAAGCGCCGAATATCCGCGGGGATGAGCGCCTTGTAGATGAACTAACATACCTTTCCAGAGAGGAAGCCGAAGAAATGAAAACCCGCCTCGGCGCGTTCGCGGGAGACTCAACCTTGAACACTTTAAAAAATAATCTTCAAAGAACAATCACAGCGCCCTACCCCACCAGCCTTGAAAGAGATTTAACTCTTCTCGCGCAGATCGGAGTCAGTTCCAACGCCGCGAGAAATACAGGTTACGATCCGTCCAGACTGCGCGGATATCTTGAAATAGACGAAAAAGCCCTTGATGCCGCGCTTGAAACAAAGATTCCCGCGATTAAAGAGCTTTTCGGAAACGATACATCAGGCGACATGATCGCCGATACAGGCGTCGCGTTTAACGTAGAAGCTCTTGTAAAACCGTTTGTGGAACTGGGCGGAATTATTTCCCTAAAAACGGGCACAATTGATTCGCGCATCAATCAGGATGAAAGGCGGATCGCGTCCCTTGATCGCCAGCTCGCTTCAAAAGAACAGGATCTGCGCATACAATACGCAAGAATGGAATCCGCTTATTCCAGAATGGAACAGTTATCCAACTCTCTGGATAATTTCAGTCAGCAAAACCGCGGCGGAAGATAATGATAATCAAAATTAACGACAGGGAACTTGAATTTGCCCTTGATAACGAAAAAACTCTCGGAGAAGTATTCGCCGGCATTGAGCAATGGCTTTTACAATCAGATCACCGTATTTCCCGGGTTCTCCTTGACGGACAGAATATCTCAAGCTCTATGCTTGAAGATATTTTTAAAAAGGAAATAACAAGCGTAAAAACCCTTGATATTTATACCAATGTTATCGCGGAACTCACGGCTTCCTGCATACTAAGCCTTTTGGAAGATATTAACGAATACGAAATAACGCCTTTCGAAAATAAAACAAAGTTTTTTGAAAAATGGAAAGAAAGCGCGCAGGCATTGTTTATATACGAACAAATGCCGGATCTTTATTCGTACTTTTTTAATACTTTTTCATCGGACGATATTTCAGCTCATACCCTCCGCTCCATTACGGAAGAAATCCAGCGCGAGGTAAATGACCCTATAGAAGAATTTATTAAAGTTGAACCTGTTTTAAATGAAATATGCGCGCGCCTTACGGATCTTCCCCTTGATATTCAAACCGGCAAGGATCTGAGAGCGTCTCAAACACTGCAGCTCTTTTCCGCTGTAACGGAAAAGATAATCCGTATTTTTTACCAGCTCAACTCTCAAGGCTGTCTTTCCGGGGAACAGGATATTAAAAAAATCGCGCAGGACTTCGGCGATTTTAAAAATGTTATAAAAGAACTTCTTGAAGCATACGAAAAGCACGACACGGTCATTGTGGGAGATTTATCCGAATATGAAGCGGCTCCGCGTTTAAAAGATCTGTACGCCGGCATTTTAAAAAATTGTAAAGATTCCGCCCAAAGCGGACAAGGCGATAATCTATGAACCTTGCATTCCTGTATCCATTGCAGATATCCGCTACAGACTTTAATATGGATTCGACAGCCACCCCCCGCGACATCATTATAGGTTTCAGCGTTTTAGCGGCAATTGTTGTTCTTCTTGTCCTTCTTAATTCAAGAAAAGGCGGCATTCCCAGCGGTAAAAAATCTGGAAAAGGTTCATCAAAAAGCGCCAGCATCGGCGGTTCCAGTATTTTTGCAATGATAAAATTGCGGGGTATAGCCAATAATATTGGTCTTAACAATGAACAAGCTAAAATGCTCGATTTTGCGTTCAGGATTGACGCGGTTCAGGATCCGGAAAAATCCATAACCACCCCTGCTCTTTTAGACAGGCATTTCCGCAAAGCATTCAGATATTTAGAGCAATCGGGATCCGGCAGTGAAAACCAGCGGAAAATCGCGGTTCTTTTTTCCGTAAGAAATATCCTTGAAAACAGCGCATACGGAGCTATAACCAGCACTGCCCAAATTAGGGAAGATACAGTCTTTACAATTGTCTCAGGTAAGGATAAAATGAATATAAACGTATTATCCGCCAAAGGCGAGTATCTTTTGGTGGAAGCTCCCAAAACCGTTCTTGGAAGCCAAGTTAAAATGCAAAGGGGTACAAAACTTAACGTATTATTTTTTAATAAGAGTAATAAAGGGTTTTCGTTTGAAACCAAAGTAATCGGTTATTCAACCAAGGACGGGAGATCTACAATGCAGCTCTCCCATTCAAACCGCCTTCGTTTTTTATCGCAGAGACGTTTCAGAAGAAGGCAGGCTGTAATACCGGGTTCTTTGTATCTGGTGCTTGTCGAAGGCAGCGGCAAAAAGCAGCGTTTAATTGTCGATAAAAGACAGCTTAAGGGAAACATCGCCGATATTTCAATCGGCGGCTGCTCTGTCAAAATGATGTCGCCTGTACAGGTCGGCGCAAGGTTTAAAATTGAGTGTATTGTAGGAGATTCGGATGTAGCGGCTTTAGGACAGGTTTTAAGAACAAACCGGACAGGTATGAACACGATAATTCATATCAAGTTTTTAAAGCTGTCGCAGAAGTCCATGAATGCGATTAATTCGTTTGTTTATGAATATGCCCGGGAATAAAGGTAAAAGGACCGAAAGATGAAAATTATTACGATCAAAGACATGATAAGAAAAGATGTCCCCATCTACTACAGATTGCTTTATACAGGCGTCGCTGTTATTGATTTCGGAAAAGGCGCGACCAATTACCGCATCGATATCTCAATCGAAGTAAAACCGACCGGGCAGAGAGATGTCAACGTAACCTTTATCGACGCGATTGATTATCCTTTGGTTCCTGTTTTAAAGGAATTAAAGCAGTA
>WQRN01000066.1 GCA_009786715.1 Treponema sp. | reverse complement strand
TTTAAAGGCGCGCCTGTGCCGTTTGTTATGGAACTTCCCAATTACCGCTTCCCGTCATTAAAAACAGTTTTATTATTGATGTGGGACAAGGCGAAAGATTTTATACAGCGCGCTTTTACAATCATATTTATCGCAACAGTAATAATCTGGTTTTTACAATCATTTAACATCCGACTGCTTTATGTCGAGGACGGAACAGAAAGCATGCTCGCTTTAATTGGTAAATTAATCAGCGGATTCTTTTATCCTCTCGGTTTTTCAGATTGGCGCGTTTCAACTGCTCTTATTACGGGGTTCACCGCGAAGGAAGCTGTTATAAGCACATTGGCGGTTTTAACAGGCGCAAGTATCGCGGAGCTTGGAGAAACGCTTCATGCGTTTTTCTCTCCGCTGAGCGCGTTCTGCTTTTTGGTTTTTACTCTGCTTTACACGCCGTGCGTAGCTGCAGTCGCGACTGTGAAACGCGAACTTGGAAACATAAAGGGCACAATTTTTGTCATACTGTATCAGACAGGCATTGCGTGGATGGCGGCTTTTATAATTTACAGGATTGGTCTGTTGCTTGTGTAAAATTTAAAATCATGAGATATTTACATCATGATTAGAATATCGATCCCGTACTTAATAACAATTGCCGCCGCTGTTCTGCTTCTTGTCGCCGGACACAGCATAATGACGCCTGGTATGATCAAATTTCAAAACGCCGTTAACAAAGTGGTAAAAGCGAAAGTTGAAAGAGTTATCGAAAAAGTTGAAACAAATTATGATTTTCTTGATGATTTTGACGAAGAAAACGAAACTGTTCCGTTAGCGCCCGGCACAAAAATTATTTTTGAAGCAAAAGTATTAGACGGCGCACTTAAAGGCCGGACAATAACAGCGGAACAGACTTTCAGCCCGCTATTAATTGACAGATCAAAAGAAATTGAAAAGGGAAATAAAGTTGTATTATTCAATAATGAAATGGGGTGGTTTTTCGGCGGATACCTGCGCACAAACAAACTGCTCGGTCTTGGAATAATTTTTGTTTTCTGCGTTCTGCTTTTCGGAGGAAAGAAAGGTTTTAACACGATTGTTTCGCTCAGTTTTACATGTTCCGCAATCTTTGCGGTTTTTATCCCGTCGATTCTTTCAGGAAAAAATATTTATATAATGTCGATACTTGTCTGTGTTTACACGATGGCAATGGTTCCGTTAATCGTAATCGGATATAACAAAAAAGCGCTTGCTTCCATTCTGGGCTGCGTAGGCGGCGTTGTAGTTGCTGGTTTTATCGCGCTTGTAATGGATAAATTATTATTCTTTACAGGAATCATAGACGAACATTCGCGTTATCTTGTAAATCTTCCGGGTGACATTCAGATTAACTTAAGAGCGATAATTTTCGCCGGAATTATAATCGGCGCGATGGGCGCTGTAATGGATGTTTCGATATCAATAGCGTCTTCGTTATGGGAAATTAAGGAAAAAGCGGAAAACATCAAATTTAAAGAACTGCTAAAATCGGGCATTACAATCGGACGCGACATTATGGGCACAATGGCGGACACTCTCATACTTGCGTACATCGGATGTTCGTTAACTGTTGTAATACTCTTGAGCATTTATTCAAGTTCTTTGTTTGGATTATTTAACAGCGAGATGATCGCGGTAGAAATTTTGCAGGCTCTTGCCGGAAGTTTCGGCATCCTGTTCGCGATGCCGCTTACAGCTCTTTTCAGCGCTTTTATTTATTTGGGAAAACCGCGCGAAGATTCCGGTTCAGTTTATCAAGATCAAAACCGGCAGTAATAAAATCGGAACCAAGTTCGCGCTGTGCGGATTGTTTTTCCAAATTACCGCCCGCTTCCAGAGAACCCAAAAGCCGCCTGAAGTGGCGCGGGCCGTCTACCTGTTCAGGCGGCGCAAGACCGTCGCCTGTTACAAAACGAATTGTCTCATTTTTAGAAGGCTGATACGAAGACATGATAATTACCTTCACATTCCACTTGGGGCCGTACTCATACACAAGTTCTTTTTTACCGTGAAAATCTATTTCGCATAACTTGACTTTATCATGCAGATATTCTTTATGATCTTCCGCATCGCTTCGATACTCTGTATCATTGCTATACGAAGTATCATTGCTATACGAGGTATCGTTACGGTGCTCTGCATCGTTACGGTGCTCCGCATCGTGGTAAAAACGAAACCGCAGATTGCCGTTCCAACCCATTCCCGTTTGAATCAGCTTATGTAGATCTTCCATCGAAAAATCATGCGGAATTATCGCCCTTCTCCACGCGTCAATTCCGGAAATACTGATTTGAATCATCCGCCATAACTGTCCTGCAGCGCTGCCTCCGTGGATAACAGTTAAATTACTCCTTCTGAAATTATCCATAGCGGTGTTAATAAGTTCTTTAATATCAGAAAAGGTATCGATCATGCTGTCTAAGGAATTGTCCATGGCGGCAATTTCAGATTCGGCGGGTGACTCATCAAACGCAAGATCTTCCATCAGCGCCGCTGCGTGCCCCTGAATCTGCGAAAGCACAATGAATGTATGGCGCGGCAGCCACGCAGCTTCAATTTCGCCTTTTTGAAGCTTTGCGGAAAGTTCGATAACCGCCGTGTGCAATTCCGCGACTCTTTGGCGGATAGGTCCCGCGCCTTGATCCAAAAAAAGAGAATAGCCCTTGTAAAAATCTTCCATGCTGTCTGTAATATAATCCGCAAGCAAATCCCATTCCATTTCATCAAGATGAACAACAGGCGGAACAAGGCGGTTAATTACAAGGTCAATATCTTTTTCGTTTCTAAAAAACGCGTCTCTTATATAGGAAAGAATTACAAATTCGGAAATGGGAATATTTTTTTGAAATAACAAATCTTCTATAAAAGTCCTGTCGGGCGGAACTGTATAATTCTGAAGATTTTTACTGTCGGGAATATCCTTTCCGGCAAACCAAAAACGGGTTTCAATGCCGTAGGGAACAATATCCACACGATTGGTTTTTTCAAAAAGAAACTCTTCAAGCGAATAAGACGGCGTCTGCCTTATCCGCTTGCCGCCGAACCAATACGCGAACGCTATCTGCTCCTCTGTGCTTGCGCCGGGACCGAGCAGAGCGAAACTGTCTTCAAAACCGTTTTCGGCAACTTCAAGCCATTGCATTAAATCTTCGCGCTTCCAATCATCCTTGTTTACCTTTTCAATTTCAAAGCGGCAGTCCTTCCAATCCAAGGTGCGGACTATAAACCTGTCTCCGGGAACAAATGAACTTTCGCGGTAAATGGCGCGCATATCAAGCGTATGAATCGATACTTCAGGCGGGTCTTCATAAGGGTCGGCGTTAAACGCTTCTTCATTTTCGGGATTGTCTCTTGCGATATACTGAGGAGCAAACTCTTCGCCGTAGATGCAGTAATAGGGGTATAGTTCATCGGGCGGCGCCTCTGTTGTTGTTACAGGAACCTCCTCTCCTTTCCAGAAAAATTTATAACGGTGAGGAAGCGTCAGCGGGTTTGCGAACGGAACGCAGCGGTGCCCGGGGATTAAAATGCCGTTAAGCAGCTCCAGCCGCGAAGGGGTAATAACAAAAACAGCCGGTTCAAAACAGCTTCTTCTGGAAACCCAGTATTTATTATCCTGTTTAAAAGCAATTTTTCTAATATCAAGATACGCGCCTATTTCCACAACCAGTTTTTTATCGGGTTTTTGCCCGGACGCCTGCACATAGACTGTAATATCGTCCAGTGTGAACGGTTCAACCGCGTTTTCGAGAAATTCATATAGAGCTTCTTCCTGTTCTAAATCCATTGTTTTCATGATAAAATGAAGTTGACATCAAAATCAATATGGAGAAAATGTTATGATATACGGTTATTTCGATTCGGACAAAAGAGAATATGTTATTGATAAGCCCGACACCCCTGCACCCTGGGCAAATTACCTCGGATCGCCGGCTTACGGAGCGATAATTTCCAACAATGCAGGCGGTTACAGCTTTGTAAAAAGCGGCGCGGCAGGAAGGTTGATCCGTTACCGCTTTAACGAGCAGGATCGCCCCGGGCGTTACATCTACCTGCGGGATGACGAAGACAGCGGCGATTATTGGTCTGCGTCTTGGCAGCCTGTAGGAAAGCCTTTAGACAAGTATAAATCGATTTGCCGCCACGGAACAGGTTACACCCAGATTGAAGCTGAATACAAGGAAATACAATCACAAGTTGATTACTATGTTCCGCACAAGACGGAACATAGTTCCGGCGATTACGAGGTGTGGCGGCTAAAAATTACCAACAACGGGTCGAAGGCGCGGAAAATTTCTGTCTTTGGTTTTGTTGAATTCACCTGCGAAAGTTTTTACGAGCAGGATCAGGTTAATCTTCAGTATACTCAATTTATAACCCGCACCTATTTTAAAGATAAATTCATTCTGCAGACAATAAACGAAAACTGCCTTAACGCCGTCAACGAAAGCCGCGTAGAAACGCGTTTCTTCGGCATGTCAGGCGCAAAGGTAATCAGTTACTGCGGAGACCGCGCAAAGTTCCTCGGTAACTACCGTGATTATGGAAATCCCGTTTCCGTAGAAAACGGCAAACTGGACGGCACATTAAATTACAACATGAACCCCTGCGGCGCTCTCCACACAACAATCGATCTGGCTCCCGGCAAATCCTGCGAGCTTGTATTCCTGCTCGGACAAAAACGCGAAGCGCAGGCGAATGAACTTGTTACTCGCTACGAAGATTCAACTCTCCCCGATCGCGAAATTGCGGAACTTAAAACATACTGGCACAAAAAACTTGACAACTTAAAAGTAACAACGCCGGATGAAAATTTTAACAACATGATTAACACATGGAATGCGTATCAGTGCTTTATTACGTTTGTCTGGTCACGCGCCGCGTCGCTCATTTACTGCGGACAGCGAAACGGTTATGGCTACCGCGACACTGTTCAGGACATTCAGGGTATCATTCACCTTGATCCTGAAATGGCTCTGGAAAAAATAAAGTTCATGATCTCCGCGCAGGTAAACCACGGCGGCGCCCTTCCGCTTGTAAAGTATAATCACAACCCCGGCAGCGAAGATAAACCCGAAGACGAATCTTACCAGAAAAACACGGGACATCCCTCTTACCGCGCCGATGACGCGTTATGGCTTTTCCCAACTGTCTGGAAATATGTAGCCGAAACAGGTAACACAGCTCTGTTAGACGAAATTATCCCCTACGCGGACAAAGGAAAAGATTCGCTCTTTAACCATTTATTAAAAGCAATTGATTTTTCTCTTAACCACCTAGGTATCCACGGATTACCCGCAGGTCTTCACGCCGACTGGAACGACTGTTTAAGATTAGGCGCAAAGGGCATATCCGTATTTGTCGCCTTCCAGTTATATTATGCTTTTGAGATTATGATTCGCTTTGCGAAATACAAAAAAGACAGCGCGACAGAAAAGAAAATGGAAAAATTAAAATTCAAGTTCGGTAAAATAATTGAAGATCGCTGCTGGGATAAAGATCGATTTATTCGCGGCATAACCGAGAAAGATCAAATTGTAGGCAAGGGAGGCGACCCCGAGGCAAGCGTATGGCTTAATCCTCAGAGCTGGGCTGTAATTTCCGGTTTTGCTGATGAAGCGAATCCCTCAGGCAGGCGCGGCAAAGCAATACTCGATTTAGTCCACAAGGAGTTAAACACAAAATACGGCGCGCGTCTTATGGCTCCTTCATACCGCAAACACGCTTTCGACGGAGCGCTTGCGTTATTATTTAATCCATCAACAAAAGAAAACGGCGGAATCTTTTTACAGTCGCAGGGCTGGATAATTTTAGCCGAAGCGCTGCTAGGATGCGGAGAGCGCGCTGTTGAATATTATTTGGAAAGCTGCCCTGCCGCTCAAAACAACATCGCGGAAACACGCTTAATGGAGCCCTATGTTTATTCGCAATTCACGGAAAGCTCAGACAGCCCCTTCGAAGGCAGAAGCCACGTCCACTGGTTAACAGGAACCGCAAGCACAGTAATGGTCGGCTGCGTGGAAGGCATTCTCGGCTTACGCCCTGACATCGGCGGACTGCGTCTGTCACCCGCAATTCCTGCCGCATGGAAATCCTTTACCATGGAAAAAGTTTTCCGCGGCAAAAAATTGAACATAAAGGTAAACAACCCAAACAGCCGCGAAACAGGCTGCCAGAAACTTACTGTTAACGGAGAGACGATGCAAGGGAATTACATTCCCGCCTCGGCGTTAAAGGCAGAAAATGAGGTTGTGTTGGAGATGTAGAGGAATCATTACAATGAAAAAATTAATTTCTATACTTATTATAATTTTATTGTTTTCGTCAACTTGTAACTCTTCCAGAACGGAAACAAAAAAAACAACACCAACAACACAGGAGGAATTAAATATGACAAATAATACGGATACGCCTAAAATATTGGTAGCATATTTCTCCTGCACTGGAAATACACTCGCTGTAGCAACACACATAGCGGATGAATTAAATACGCAAACTATAATTGCAGACCTTCACGAAATAAAACCGGAAGTGCCTTATACATCAAATGATCTTAATTGGAGAGACAATTCAAGCCGGGCAAGTAAAGAGAACGCGGATCCTTCTTCTCGCCCATCTATATCGGGAAATATTCAAAATATGGAAAATTACGATATTGTGTTTTTGGGCTATCCCATTTGGTGGGGACAAGCGCCGAAAATCATTTATACTTTCATAGAGAGTTATGATTTTTCAGGTAAAACTATTGTGCCATTCTGCACATCAGGCTCAAGCGGTATCGGTTCCAGCGCGGCCAACCTTCAAAAAATAAGTTCATCGAATACAGTCTGGCTTCCCGGTTTCCGTTTTGCCGCTAACGCTTCGCGCTCATCTGTAAAAACATGGCTCAATGGGCTGGGTTTAAAGGAACTGCCGAATAGCTAATAAGAATAAACATATGACTTTAATCTCTATCTAATCAATCAACCTTAAACTTGGAAACCTCTTTAAGTAAAGAATTGATAGCTTCACTGTTATTACCGCTCATTTCGCTGACTTGGTGCACCGCGGCGTTTACCTGTTCCGCTCCGGTTGCCATTTCGTTCATGCCGCCTGTGATTTCCTGCGTGGCTTTTTCAAGGTTTTGACATTCGTGCATTACTTC
>WQRN01000065.1 GCA_009786715.1 Treponema sp. | reverse complement strand
GTTTGTGGAACCGGTAGAAGCGTTAAGAAGATAGTAACCCTGCATAGGGAAGATTTTTATTTAATTGGAGGTTTGTTATGGTAAAGAAATTATTAATTGTCGTATTATTCATAGTTTTTGTCGCTTTTATTTTTCCATGGGCTATTGGAGCGCAGACCCCAACGGCTGCAGAGCTTTTGCGCCGGGTGGATAACAATGAAATTTATCAGACGATCGAATACGAAGGTGAGATCATTGTTGAAAACGGAAGCCGCCGTTATGTGAAAGCCATGAAAGCATGGGGAAGAGGTAATACGCACAGTTTTATTGAGTTTACGAATCCCGAAGATAGAGGGACAAAGTATCTTAAAAGGGACGGAAGGCTCTTTGTTTATTCTCCCGACACCGAAGAGGTAATGCTCATTTCGGGACACATGCTAAAAGAATCCATGATGGGTTCCGATATGTCTTACGAAGACACGCTTAGTAATGAAACTTTGGGAAGCCGTTACGATTCTGTAATTGCGGGTTCCGAGGTTTTAAACGGCAGGGATTCATGGGTTTTGGAACTTACGGCGAAAAAACGAACTGAAAGTTATCCAAAGCGAAAATTGTGGATAGACAAAGAAAACGGCGACCTTTTACGCTATGAACTTTTTGCTCTTTCAGGAGTTAAGCTCAAAGATTACTCGCTTAAAAGAGTGGAAGTAATAGCTGGCAAGCGTTTTCCCGTGGAAGGCGAAATGCGCGATCTTATGCGCAAAGATTCCAAAACAACATTCGTTATGCGAAATGTTGTTTTGGATAGAACCATACCCGATTCAGTTTTCAGCCAGAGGAATTTAGAGAGGTAGCTTTGAGAAAGAATATATTTGTAATTACATTTATATTATTTACGCTCGGCAATGTTTACGCGCAAATTACAGTCTCCGGTATACTGGATTCTGCGGTTTCCATGAATGCCGGAGCGGGAGATGCGCCTGATTTTTCCATCGGGTTTGAAGAATACGCTAATCTGCGTTTCCAAGCAAAACTTCGGGATAATGCGGCAATCTACGGCGCAGTGAATCTGCTTGCCGCCGCGGGTGATTACGCCTCAAATGCGGCGCTGCTGGCTTACTACGGAATCGGCTCTCCTTTAAATTTTTCCTCATATATTGCTGGAGAAAACTATATCGCCGCGATTGAGCTTGAACGCCTCTATTTTCGTCTTCGCGGCGAATATACGGATTTTGACGGCGGTTTAATGCGCCTGCCTTTTGGTTTTGGACAAGTGTGGGCGCCGTCAGATTTTCTCAATCCAAGAAATCCGTTAAAGCCGGACGCGCGTCTTCGCGGAATTCTCGGCGCGGCTTTTTCGTGGTATCCAACCGATAAAATGAAGCTGTTAACCTTTTATTCCGCGCCGCGAAATCCATTTTCAAGCGAAGGTTATGGTTCAAACATAGGACTCTCTTTTGATAAACACTGGAACAAAGCAAGTATTCAAGCGCTTTATTCATACGAAACGCCGAACGCCAATCCGGATTTAATTAAATCATCTTACGGCATACACCGTTTCGGTTTTTCATTTAAAGCCGATATAGAAATCGGGTTATACATTGATACGCTTTATTCATACAATCATGATGCGGGAACAAAGTGGGACGGCTTGAGTTTTTCTATAGGAGCGGATTATTCATTCTTTGACGGAAATTTAATTGCGCTGGCGGAGTATTTATACAATGGTGATGCATCACCGACAGCGCTTGGGTACGGCGGAAATTTTTCAAATAATCATTATTTGTACACAGGCTTTACAATCCGCTTTAACGATTTTACCAACATGAACGCAGCTCTCCTTTCATGTTTTGATGACGTAAGTTTCAACGCAATGATCAGCGTGAATCACGATCTGTTTCAAGGAGCTGCATTAACTGTCTCGGCGCAAATTCCCTTCGATCGCGATTTATTCAGCAGAGACGGCAATCGCGGTGAATTCGGTCCGATCCGCCCGGATTCCAATAAAGGCAGTTACTTTAACTGTACTGCCAGAATTAGAATAAGGTTTTAATCACTTAGGCCAGAGATTGCTTGCTGTTTCCTGATCCGATTTTTGCCAGAACTGGCTGCGGCCGATACCCAAGCCGATTTCTCCGCGCATTTCTAATGTGTCGGTCTTATATTTTTTTCCGTCGGCAGGACGAAAAGTGATTTTGCATTTATAGAGATTTCCATCTTCGGGGTTTACAATGCTGCCGCCGCTCCATTCGCCGGGTTTACTTTTTGTAAGAGAGTAAATCCACGGTGTTCCGTCTACAGACATTTGATTCACTTTTCCGGTGACCGGAAAGCCGGGATAACTGTCTTTGCACTTGTCGGCTTTTACTCCCGGATTTTCAGTTGATACAGATACGATTTTTCCGAAAAGTTTTCCGCCTTCCTGATAAATATGCCAGCCTGCTGTAACTTTGTTTGTTTTTTCATCAATGCTCAGCCAGAAACCTTCTGCAAGGTCGTTTTGAGCAAAACAAACTGCGGCAACAGACATGCAAATTAAAATAGTAATAAATCTTTTCATAAACCTCTCCCCCTGGATTGTAAATATGTTTACAGTTATTCTACCCTGTACTTACTTTGCTTGCAAGTGTATAATTTACCATATGAAGATTAATAAAAAGAATTTTGGCGTTCTATGTAACGGTAAAAAAGTTAAACTATGGACAATAAGCGCGGGGGATTTAAAACTTTCGCTTACAAATTACGGAGCTTCATGGACAAGCCTTATTGCCCCTTCGCGGGACGGCGGCAAAGACGATGTGCTTTTGGGTTATTCAGATCTTAACGGATATTTAAATAATCAGCCTTTCATCGGCGTAACGGTAGGGCGTTTTGCGAATCGTATCAAAGGCGCGTCTTTTAATCTGCATGGAAAAAATTATAATTTACATGCAAACGACGGAGAGAATTCTCTTCATTCAGGACCCCGCGGTTTTGATAAACTGCTTTGGAAATCTGAAAGTTACGAAGAAAACGACGGTATTTATGTGCGTTTCGAGCTTGAAAGCCCGGATGGTGACTGCGGTTTTCCGGGAACTCTCAACGCTGTTGTAAGCTACGGAATTACCAAATCCAACGAGATAATCTGCGATTATCAGGCAAAGGTAGATAAACTATGTCCTGTTAATTTGACAAATCACGCGTATTTTAATTTAGCGGGAGAAGGGAAGGGTGATATACTTCTGCATGAAGTGCAGATCAATTCATCCGAATATGTGCAGGTAGACGGCTCTTGTATTCCGACAGGCAGGCTTGTTCCCGTTAAGGGAACCGGTTTCGATTTTAGGGAAAGAAGAAAAATTTGCGCGGGAGGTTCGATTTTTAAACCGTTTAAAGGTTATGATCATTGTTTTGCCGTAGACGGAGAATACGGCAAACTGCGTCCCTGCGCTGAAGTTTATGAACCTGTCTCCGGGCGCTTAATGAAGGTTTACACTACCCAGCCCGGCGTTCAGTTTTATACAGGAAACCATTTAAAATCAATTAGCGGCAAACAAGGCTCCCGTTATGTGAAATATTCAGGTTTTTGCCTTGAAACACAGCACTTCCCCGATACGCCGAATCAGGCGGGTTTTCCATCGTGCGTTTACGGACCCGGTAAGGAATACCATGAAAGAGCGGCGTTCTCGTTTTCCGTACATTCAATTTAAATCCGCCTTTAGGGACATTTTTTGCCATTTTGTTTTTAATCTGTGAAGACTGGCGTCTATTGTGCCTTTTGTTGTTCCCATTACCTCCGCCACCTGTTTATTTGTCGCGTCTGTGCGGATTGCGGATATTCTCCTGCGCATTTTTTCCAGCCGCAGTTTTGCTTTTTCAAGGCGCAGTTTTAATTTTTCATATGTTGCGCTATTTTCACGGATATAGGCGAGTCTTCTTTCATAAATAATGCATCTGTAATACTGGCAATAAACTCTTTCTTTCATCCTGTAAATCTGATCATCTTTTTCCTGTCTTATAATTCGTATTTTATTTAATAGTTCCAGCAATTCTCCCGAAGTAATCCCTATTAGAGGCGCGACTCTTTCCGCAAAATCATCGGAGACGCCGCAGTAACATTTTATTATTAAGGCAAGAACGCGCCTTGGATCTTTTCTGCCATGTTTATCTTCAATAAGGTTTGATATCACTTCTTCAGTGTTATTGTAATTATACGGCGGCGCTTCCTCATGCGCGTACATTTCCGGGATCTGGGCGTTCCATGCGGAATATTCTATTAGGCTGTTTGTTGTTATGCGCACTTGAAATTCTTTCGCGGAAACAAGCATATATTTATTTAAAAACGCTTCAAATGACGCGCCCATTTCTTTATAATTGTCTATAGATTTTTTAAGACGCGGGTAAAACCATGAAACAAAATCCTCGTATGTTTCATTTTCCCAATGACTTATGCAGGTTTTTTCCTGATTGTTAACCAGAAACGAAAAAATCTGGCTTTCAAATTTTTCACGTTCTATGTCTCCCGTCATGTAAGAATTATAAAATTGATTTAAAGAGTTTTTCCGCATGCTCAACCTCTGTTTCCAGAATATCGGCCTTAACGAAAAACGTATGAGATATTATAAGTTATGCGCTATTTAAATGTGATGTTTATAATATTCAGTATTTTTAATTTAATTAGTAAAAATATTCACAAAAGATTCTAACATATTTTGTTTTACAAATTGAATATCGCCTCTCATAGTGAGGCCGGCTGCGTTTTTATGCCCGCCCCCGCCGAATGATGCCGCGATTTTCGCCACATTTACTTTATCAACAGATCTTAAACTCACAGTACAATTGTCGGCCAACTCCTGGCGTATTATTATAACTGCCTCCGCTCCGTGTATTGATAAAAGAATTTGATTTAAACTGTCGGAATCTCTGCTTTCAAATCCGAAAGTAATAAACTCCGAAAGCGTTTCATAACTTATTAAAAGTTTTCCGCCGAAGTGCGCTTCTGTTCTGGAAAGAATGCTCCCCATCAATATTCTGGAATTAAGGCTTTTTCCGCCGTTTATGCTGTTAAATGTATTCTTGGGGCTTGCGCCGCACCGAACCATATCTGCCGCAGCGTCAAAAACATCGTCATTTTTTTCAGTTAGGTGACGAAAAAACCCAGTATCGGTGCAAAGACCGAAGAACAGCAAAACCGCTTCCTCTTTTGTTAACTCAAGACCTAACGCTTTAATCAATTTATAAATAAGAAGCGTGCAGGAAGGCGAATTTGAATCAACAAAAACAGGAGCCTGCGCGGTAGAATGAGGGTGGGTTACCGCCGCATGATGATCGATAATCGCGCATGGAAACGCTTTAAGCGCTTCTTCAATATCGCCTGTTCTTTCCTTTCCCGAGCAATCAACTATAATTACCTTTGTATCCTGGTTATTTGAGTCCTGCGGAACAGGAACGAACAGATTTATGTATTTTTTAATTTCTGTTCTTTTAAAAGGACCTGCCGAACAGACAAGAACTTCCTTGCCAATCCGAAGAAGCGCGCTGCGCAGAGCAAGCTGGCTGCCTATGCAGTCTCCGTCTGGTTCTTTATGACCGGCGATTATGAATTTGGAATTGTTGTTTATAAAATCTACAAGTTCACCCGGAACAGCAGCCGCAAAATTTTTCGAGATATCTGTGCCAGGAAGCTTCGCCCGCGCGGGCTCGCCGGAAGTGCCGGAACTCATTAGAATTTCAGTTTAAATGATTCCTTATCAATAAAGAACCTGCTTACATCCGTACCCATTGGAATGCTTCCCCATGTCCAGTGACTTTTTGCCGGATGTACATAAATCCTTAAATGGCTGAACTCGCCTTCTTTGTAAAATACGGACATTGTCGGCCAGTCCGAGGCAAGCGGTAATTTAACCAATTCGGCGCTGCTCGCGGCGTCTGTAAACCATTGGTTGGGAATGCCGATAGTGACGGTATGCGCTGAACCTGCGCGGTACTGAACGATATAACCGTCATGCGAAGGGTATATTTTCTCTACTGATACATTGATGCAGTAGAATTTCTCATCGTTGTTGTTTATTACCTGAGAAAAAACAGGCGCAACCAGAATTATGAACAATAATACAATAACGAGTTTTTTCATTTGTGACCTCCAGTACCTTCAGCGAGCCCAAACGGGCAAAACTGCCGGATAACCTTAATTTTAATCGATCTTTACTGAAGAAGCAAGGGTTTTCCGTACTGTGCCTTTGCCGGCAAGCATCTGCGCGAATAAGTTTTCGATCTTCTCTCCCAGGCCGATTTCGTACAAATTTACCGCAAAGTAGGCCGAATTTGATAAAATCGGTTTGAGTTTTTCGCTGAACGGCCCGGTTTGCCCCAAAGTTATGCCGTTTAACTGGCTTTTTAAGGTTTCCAGATTTGGATCCGGGCTTAATTCGAAGGGAGCGCCGTTATCGTTTATGCCGATTAAGTAGCGAAGCCATCCTGCGATAACAAGCGGGATAAATTTGAGGTTTTCGCATCCTTTGCCCGATTCTTTATAAGCTTTTAAGGTCTCGCCGAAGCGGATAGGCACTTTTAAAGATGTATCCATGGCGATCCGCTGGGGGGCGTCGGGCATAAATGGATTCGGCAGGCGCACTTTAATAACTTGATCTATAAAATCTTTAGGTTTGATGATTCCAGGGTCTGTAACAACCGGCAGCCCTTCGATATAACCGACGCCTTCTATTAGTTTGACTAAATCCGCATCCTTCATTTCTTCGCTGATTCTGGTGTAGCCCAAAAGACAGCCGAAGACGGCAAGGCTTGTGTGAAGCGGATTTAAACAGGTGCATACTTTCATTTTTTCGACTCTGTCTACGGTTTCTTTGTTTGTGTACATTACGCCCGCTTTGTCCAGCGCAGGTTTCCCGTTGGGAAAAAGATCTTCTATTATGAGGTATTGAGTTTCTTCAGCGTTTACAAACGGCGCGACATAGGTGTTTTTTGATGTTACAACCCCCTGCATATCTTCAAGCCCGCTTGAGACGAGCATATCGCGCACGCTGTCATCCGGGCGGGGGGTGATTTTGTCGATCATCGACCACGGAAATGAGACTTTGTTTTTATCGCGGATATAATTTAAAAAACCTTTATCGCAAACGCCGTTTTCCGCCCAAGCGGCGGCGATTGCGTCCATCGCGGCAAAAAGAATATCGCCGTTATGTGAACAATTAT
>WQRN01000064.1 GCA_009786715.1 Treponema sp. | reverse complement strand
TAATAAAGACTGATTCCGTTTAAATTAATCGCGCTGTCTGTTGTATTGTACAATTCAACAAAAGAGTGCGTCGCGCCTGCGGCTGTATTCGATGAACCATAAGCCTGAAAAATCAACAGCTTACCTTCATAATCGCTTGGAGTGGGGTTATTATTCGATTGCGGTTCATCAACGCATCCCATCAAAAGCGATCCGGCTAATAATACAATAATAAATATTTTCAATGTTTTCATACAAACCATTATACACCCAATATTGTACAAAAACACCGATATCGTTATAATTTGTTAATGGACTTTGCATTTTATAACACTTTAGGACGCGAAAAACAGGTTTTTAAACCATTACAGGATAAGAAAGCCGGTTTTTACGGCTGCGGTCCCACAGTTTACAATTACGCGCATATAGGCAATCTGCGCGCCTATGTGCATCATGATATTTTAGTCCGCTCTCTTCGCAGAGACGGTTTCGATGTTAACCATGTTATGAATATCACCGATGTAGGGCACTTAACGGATGACGCCGACAGCGGCGATGATAAAATGGTAAAAACCGCCGAAGAGCGCGGAAAAAGCGTTCTTGAAATAGCTGATTTTTATACAAAAGCATTTTTTAACGATACGGATAGAATGAATATTACCCGTCCCTCAATCGTTTGCAAAGCTACAGATCACATCGGCGAAATGATCTCCCTAATCGAAAAAATCGAAAAAAACGGATACACCTATTTCGCGGGGGGAAATCTTTACTTTGATATTTCAAAGTTTCCGTCATACGGCGATCTTGCGCGCCTTCGGCTTGACGATCAAAAAGCAGGGGCGCGTATTGAACAGGACGAAAATAAGCGAAACGCCTTTGACTTTGCGTTATGGTTTACAAAAAGCAAGTTTGAAAATCAGGCTCTTGTTTGGGACAGTCCCTGGGGCAGAGGCTATCCGGGTTGGCATATCGAATGTTCGGCAATGAGCATGAAATACCTCGGCGAGCAGTTTGACATTCACTGCGGCGGCATCGATCATATTCCGATTCATCACACAAATGAGATCGCCCAGAGCGAAGCCGCCACAGGGATAAAACCCTGGGTTAAATACTGGCTTCACAATGAATTTCTTGTTTTGGACAAGGGGAAGATGTCAAAATCGTCGGGGAGCTTTCTCACTTTGCAAAGCCTTGTGGATGACGGCTTCGACCCCCTCGATTACCGTTATTTCCTGCTTGGAGGCCATTACCGCAGCCAGCTTCAGTTTTCACAAGAAAGCCTGAAAGGGGCGAGAAATTCGCGAAAATCCCTTTTGGACAAGGTTCGCGCCCTGGCAGACAAAACGAGCGTCCCGTCTGCAGATGATACAGGCGAAGCGGCAGACTATATAGAAGATTTTGATAAAGCGATTAAAGATGACCTTAATACGCCCAGGGCTTTGGCAGTCTTGTGGGGGCTTTTGAAGGACGGGCCCTCGGCGGCAGACGCTCTAGCGGCTGTTTATGACATGGACAGGGTTTTGGGGCTTGGGCTGGAAGAAGCCGTAAACAACAAGACCGGCAGCGAGCCTGAAAACGAAGGATTAACGAAGGAAATTGAAGGATTAATCGCAAAACGGGCTGAAGCGAAAAAAGCCAAAGATTTTGCCGCTGCCGATAATATAAGACAAAACCTTAAAGATCGGGGTATAATACTCGAAGACGGACCGAATGGCACTGTTTGGAAGAAAATATAACACTGTAACAACTGGAGATATATTTTGTTTAATGATATAGAGGAACAATTGGAAGGCGGCTCTGAACCTGCGGGCAATCAAAACAGCGCCCCCAGTGTCTGGAGCGGAATTGAATTCAAACGTCTCTACGACTCTGCCTTTCAGGTTCTGTTCAGGGTGGCTTTCCGGGTTACAAATAACAGAGAAGCCGCGGAAGATCTTTGTCAGGAAAGTTTTTTCCGTTTATACGAAAGAAATATGGTTTTTCCGAATCCTGAAGAGGCGAAATACTGGCTGATTCGGGTTGTTAAAAACGCGGCGTTGAATTACGCAAAACGGAAAGATCGGGAACGCAAAGCGTATCAAAGAGCTTTCCGTGAGGATCACAGGCAGGAAGAAACCGGAGAAGGACTGCTTGTAAAAAAAGAGACAAGCGAGGAAGTGCAGGAAGCTCTTGATAAATTACCGGAAAACCTGAAGATGGTTTTAATTTTAAAAGAGTATGCCGAAATGAACTACAAGGAAATCGGCAGAGTGCTTGGCATCAGCGAAGGAAATGTAAAAGTACGGGTTTTCAGAGCCCGCGAACGGCTTGCCGCTCTTTTGGCGTGCAATACCGGTATAAATACCGTGCAAGGTGGTAAAAATGTGTCCTGATCAACAGCTTCTTTCAATTTATGTAGATGGGGAACTGCCCTCACCCTGGAAAGAAAAAATGGAAAGCCATTTAAAGGTTTGTCCTGTTTGCAGGGAAAAACTCGAATCATTCAAGCAGCTTCATGAATTATTCAAAAAGGATAATACTGAAAAGCGGACTTATGTGGAACGAATTGTGGATGAACCTGAGGAAGAGCGGACATATACCGAAGAAGAAATGCAGGAAGCCAAGGAAAGAATCTGGAAGAATATAGAATCGAAAAGGAACTTCAAGCCCCGCAGCAGATTGTGGCGGCGAAGAGTTTCAATTCCTCTGCCGGCGGCTGCCGCGGCGGCTGTTATTCTGGCGCTTGTCGCCATGCTTTGGCTTCGGAGCGGTCAAGTTTCAACTAACGCTATCGCGGGCAGGCAGCCTGATGACAAGATAAACTTTATTCTTGCGGCAGAAGATGAAATACCTGGAATTATGCCGGTATCTTCGGATTTAAGCGGCGTCCTTCAGTATTTAGGCGCCGACGGCTCTGATATAATCATTTTGAAGCTGCCCGAAAGCAGAAACTTTTCACGGGCCGGAGAACCTTCAATAATCAGAGCCGCCGATTATCAGCGCGGCTCGGGTGGGAGATAACACAGAATGATTCGTTCTCTTTGTCTTATCAGCGTCTTATTTGTTTTTGCAGCTAACATCTGTCTTGAAGCTCAGGAACAGCATATCTCAGGACCCGGAATCGGGCAGGGATTCAGGGGACGCTCTCTTGTTTTGGATATCAACGCAAGAGTTCTTGAGAATGAAAAAGAAGTAATATGGGATCAATCACATAAAAAAATAACAATACCGGGAAACCCTGTAAGCGTTCAGCTTGCGGGATCAAATGTTGTAGTATCGGCGCAATTTACGCCGTTTATCCGCCGCGGCGGCAACGTGATGGTTATTCAGGGGCAGATTTGGATTGAAGATCCTAAAAGGGGCATCAGTTACTACACATCGATTCAAACGGTTCCGATGGAATTTAACGAACCGATTCATTATTTCCCGCTTGGAACAGATCATCAATCAAACGCGTCTATAGAAATAATATTAACTGTTAACCGCTACAGAGAACCAAAAGAAACCGCAGAAGAAAAGGCCGCCGGAGCAAATGGCGAATAGAAAAATACTAATATCTCTTTTAGTAATAGCGTCTCTTTTTATTTCATGCGGCAATAAGACTCCTGTTATAATATCGATCGATCCGAAAATCGGCAATATGGGAGAAATTATAACTCTATCAGGAAGCAATTTCGGCGAATCGCGCGATGAATCGTATGTGTCTATCGCCGGAACAGCGCCGACCAATTCATCGTATTATTTATGGCAGAACGATAAAATAATTGTAAGAGTTCCGGAGATGGGAGAATCCGGGCTTGTTCATGTGCACGCAAAAGGCAAAAAAAGCAACGGCGTGCTTTTTTCCAACTCAGCTTCCGTGCCAAGGCCTGTCGATGGGGATGATTTTGGATTAGAGCCGAAAATTGCGGCGATCATCCCTCAGATTGGAGCTCCCGGTACGCTCATCAACATTACGGGAAACAATTTCGGCGTAACGCGCGAAAACGCCGGCGTTTTCTTTTCATGGGATTATGATTCAGGTACAGTTAATCCTTATGTTGTAAGAGAGCCGGAATTTATCGAAGTATCAGAAATTGAGCAAGGTTATGAATATTGGAGCGCGCGCGAACTTCGCGTACGCCTGCCTGACGGCGCTGTAAGCGGCAATCTGGAAATTAGAACGCCCCATGGAAGTTCCCGCAGTATTTTCTTCGATGTAAGCGGAAGACCGGGTTATAAAAATTTAAAAGATAAAAAAATTTACACAGTAACTTATTCTGTTGATATTAAAGTTTTAGAAGCGACAAGACCGAATACATTGTATTTATGGATACCGAAACCTATTAGTTCTCCGTCGCAGAGAAATGTCAGCCTTGTCTCCAGAAGCGCAGAGCCTTTTGTAGAAAATCACAGGGGTGTAAGCCTTTATAAATTGGACAATCTTGGAGCGGGCTCTAACCTGTCTATCAATCTTTCCTACCGCGTTGAAGTGTACGCCGTGGAAACGGGAATCAGACCTCTTTCGCTCAGGCAGGAAACAACCGCGCTTGTAACAACACATACCCAAAGTTCAGTTTTTATTCCAAGCGACAGTCAAAAAATAAAATCGGTCGTTAGTACGATTGCGAGAAATGAGCAAAACCCGTACACAAAAGCAAAAGCCATATACGACTGGATACTTGCGAATATACAGATTTCCGATTCTCCTCATCTTTCCGACAGCGTTGAAGACGCTCTGGAAAAAAGGCGATCCGATCCGTACACAACCGCTCTGCTCTACACGGCAATGACACGCGCCGCGAACATACCATGTATTCCGGTTGCGGGCGTTTATATAGATCGAAGCGGACAGACATTCCGCCATTACTGGACGGAATTCTGGATAGATGGTTTTGGCTGGCTGCCTGTTGATCCCGCAATGGGTTCAGGCGCGGTATTTGACACATCGTCCGCGATGCAGGAACCGATGAATGAAAAGGATGTTTCAAATTATTATTTCGGCAGTATAGATAATCAGCGTATCGCGTTTTCAAGAGGCGAGCTTGTTTTATCGCAAATGGAAAACAAAGGCAGGCTTGTTTCACATCCGCAGTCATATTCGCTTCAAAATATCTGGGAAGAATCAGCGGGAGGACTTGAGTCATATTCCAGCCTTTGGGGAGATATTACAATCAGCGGAATATATCAGTAAGGAGAATATTATGGTAACTGTAATTTCATTAGGCGGCTCAATTGTCGCTCCTGATAATGTTGATGTCGTTTTTTTAAAAAGTTTTGTTGGCCTCATTCGCTCTTTTATGGAAGAGGATAACAACCGAAGATTTATTTTCGTTGTAGGCGGCGGCGGCCCCGCGCGCGGTTATCAAAACGCGTACAAAGAAATTTCGCAGGGTGATAAATTCAAAAATGACGAGGCCGACTGGATAGGGATAATGGCGACAAGGCTTAACGCCCAGTTAATAAAAGCCGTAATGGGCGAATGGTGCGCTCAGGATGTTGTTACAAATCCCGGAGAGGTTGCTCCTCTTACGGGCCATGTGCTTGTCGCGGCAGGATGGAAACCCGGTTTTTCCACCGATTACGACGCGGTGCTTTTAGCCGAGCGTTTCGGCGCGAACCTTTTAATAAATCTTTCCAACATAGAAAAGGTATACACGGCAGACCCAAAAGTTGATCCAAACGCCAAACCGATTGATAAAATCACTTGGACGGATTTTCGCGCAATGGTAGGCGACGAATGGGTTCCCGGTAAAAACGTGCCGTTCGATCCTGTCGCAAGCCGCCACGCTCAAAAAATCGGGTTAAAAGTAATCTGCGCCGCCGGAAAAAATCTAGAGAACCTTAAAAATATCCTTAACGATAAAGATTTTACAGGCACAACGATTTACGCAGGGTAAAAGATTTTAATTTTCTTCCGTTTTCTTGTTTTTCGCGATTTTTTTATTAACTATCTCTATCATAATAATTTTTACCGCCAGTATTAAACCGATAAATACGGGAAATATTTTAAAGCTTGTAAACGAGGTAAGCCAGCCGAAAATCGGAGGCATTATTGTTGTTCCAATGTACGCGCTTCCCATTTGTATTCCCATTATCGCCTGCGAATATTCTCTGCCGAAGTTTTGAGGCGTTTCATGCAGCATGCTTGGATAAATAGGAGCGCATCCAAGGCCGATTAAAAAAAGACCGGGCAGGGAACTGTTTTCGAACGGCAGAATTAACGTAATAATTCCGCAGCCGATAATTATATGCCCAAGACGGATCATTTGCCTGTTGTTAAGCGCCATTGTTATAAAGCCTGAGATAAATCTTCCCGCCGTTATTCCAATATAAAATAACGCGATCCACCTTGCGGCGGTCTCAGGCGTCATGTTTTTTTCCATTACAAGGTAACTCGCTCCCCATAACCCCGCCACTGTTTCCAATGCGCAGTAACAGAAAAACGCGAAGAGAGCGGGTTTTACACCTATTACCGAAAATATTTCTTTAAATGACGGCGAATTTTTAAGCTGCGCGCGATTCTCTTCTAGAACAGGATCTCTTTCCGTTTTATTTTTTTTCCATAATGGCAAAGATAAAAATAAAATAAAAACCAGGCTGAATTGAATAATGCTAATCGTTCTGTAACCTGAGTTCCACGAATTACTGTTTGTTAAATAAAAAGACATTATTAAAGGGCCGATTGAAGCGCCGATTCCCCAGAAGCAATGAAGCCAGCTCATATGTCTTGCCTTGAAATGAAGCGCGACATAGTTATTTAAAGCCGCGTCTACAGAGCCTGCCCCTAAACCAAGCGGAACAGCGCAAAGGATGATAAAAACAACCGAACCGGAAAAAGAAATCCCAATCAGCGCGGCAGCGGTTAAAAAAACGCTGAAAAGGGTAACAGCGCCTGTGCCGAACCGCCTTATAACCCTTTCGCTGAAAACGCTTGAAATAACCGTGCCGCCTGCGACTATCATGGAAATAATTCCGGCAAAATGAAGCGGGACATTTAAAGACTCGTACATTGCAGGCCATGCTGAACCAAGCAATGAATCGGGCAGTCCGAGGCTTATAAAAGAAAGATAAATAACAATTAATAATAAAAATGTAATCATATTTTATCTTTTAATATTAAACCATACCTCTGTTCAATCTTTCTGATAAAAAGAAATTAGAGAAGCGTCAAACCATCCTGTGCCTCCTGCGGCTTCAACAAGAAACTTTGATTCATACATATTACTTCCCAATTTAAGACCGATTCTTTCCCATTCCTTAAAATGTTCAGTTACAGAAATTGTTCCGCTCTGACGGCGATTCTGGCGTACGCTGAAAAATTGAGGGAACGGATCTTTAACGCCGCAAATATTACCAGAACCCGCAGGGCGTGTCGCCAGATAAATAAAATAAACAGAACCGTCTGCAGTGAACTCGCCTTTTTTTTGCGCGCCGCCGCCCATAACAGATGGTCCTAATGTTCCGTCTCCATACCAGTCATCGACAATGTACCATTCTATCATCGGATCTTTTGACCAGCCGTAAATTCCAATATACGAATATTTTCCGCC
>WQRN01000063.1 GCA_009786715.1 Treponema sp. | reverse complement strand
TCCCGGGTAAAAGCGCCTGATGTTTCAAGCCTGCCTTCAATAACTTCCAGCATATCCTCATGTGTATCAAGGTAGTCCCAGTTGAGATTTCGCATGAGTTTCAACTTTTCGTCATTTGTTAATTGCATCATATCTATTTATAGTATATAAGGCATACACAAAGCGGTCAACTTTACTTAACCGCAGTTGGCTCACCTTTTTCCGCGTACTTCCCCAACTGCATTAAAGCGACTTTCGGATTGGTAACCACCAAAGGCCCTGAGATACAGCCGCCCTGACAGGACATTACCTCAACAAGATTCGGCGTGTCTGCTGTATGCGGCAGTTCCCCTGCGTTTATTTTACCAAGCTCGGCGAGGCGTTTCATGCCGGCTTTATCAAGACCGTCAATGACTGCTTCTTTTAAGATTGAAGGATCTTTAAGCCGCGCCTTTACAGCCTGCGCTACGCCGCCTGATTTTGCGAAGTTCCTTCCGCTTGAGGTTGGTACTTTTTTCCCCGGAGCTACTTCCGCCTTTGCCACATCAATATTTTTGGCAATGAAAAGAGAGCCAATCTCTTCGATAGTAATAACGTAATCAACAAGATCATCGTCCATGCCCTCCTGCCGTTTGGCAAGACATGGTCCGATAAAAACTGTAATACAATTCGGGTATTCTTTTTTCGCGATTTCAGCGGCGTAGTGCATCGGGGTATGGGTGGTGGAAATGCAATCCGCAAGCTGCGGCACATGAAGGCGCACTGCTCTTACATAGGCGGGGCAGCATGAAGTAGTCATCATTTTATCGCCTTGTTTTGCGCGTTCTTCGAATTCTTCAGATTCCTTATCTGCTGTAATGTCCGCGCCAAGCGCTACTTCTACAACGCCTGAAAAACCGCAGGCTAAAAGCGCGCCTTCTAGCTGACCGCTTTCAACACGGAACTGGGCGGCGGCGGCCGGAGCGTACATGGCGACAACAGTTTTGCCTGCCATAATGTGTTTTACAACGTCAACGAGCTGGCTCTTGTCAACCAACGCGCCGAATGGACATTCCCTCATGCAATTGCCGCAGCTAATACATTTATGGTAATCAATGCGTTCTTTGCCGCTTTCATTTTTGGTTATAGCTCCCACAGGACAAGCTTCTTCGCAGGGAACTGGAATTTTAATGATCGCTTTATAAGGACAATTTTGCAGACACAAACCGCAGCTTACGCACTTACTGCCGTCAATCCAGGATCGACCGTCTTTAATCTCAATCGCTTTCTTCCCGCAGTTGGTAAGGCAGGGACGGGCAAGGCAAGCCTGACAAGCGTTCGTTACCATAAAGTGCGATCTCACGCAGGCATTGCAGGCTTCGTCTATAACTGTATGTATAGGCCAGATTGGTTTCTCTCGCGCAAGAGCTTCTTTTGCGTATTCGGAAATCCGTTTGTTATCATCGTAATCTTCAAGGCTCCATCCAAGACGGGCAATCACACGCTGGCGGATTATTTCCCTGTCATGGTAAATACAGCAGCGGATTGACGCGCTCCCAAGCGGAGCAAGTTCTTTTGGTATGCTATCAACTTCTTCATCAAGTTTGCCTTCAAGCTGAATCTTGGTAAGGTGTACCAGTATTTCACGTTTGAGACGATGAGCGTTGTTGTTCATGTTAAGCATAATTAACCTTCCAATGTTCTAAGGCATTCAATGATTTTTTGGACGCTTGCCTGTTCAATTATTTTTCCGTCAACTTGCGCGAAGGGCGCATGGTCAGCCTGCACTCCTGAGTATTCGCTGCGGTTGCAAATACCGCTGCAAGGAGAGCCTTCAATTTCTGTAATTGCTTTAAGATCATCGGGAAGCTCTTCTTCCAGAAGAAGAAGTTCCGAGCCGCCCATCACAAAACAGGCAGTGCCGGTGCATATTGTCACTTTGTGTTTTTTCATGTTATACCCTTTTATATAATCTTAATATACCACTTTTTTATAGATTTTAACAATGCCATACGTTTGGCGTGACTTCAATTATTCCTCATCTTGTTTTTTTGAAAAGTCTATTTTATTACCAAATGGAGGGCGGCAAAAGAAAAAAGCGTTTGTAGATACTGACAGCACGGAGTTAAACAGGACAGAATGTATTTGCACCGGAATTATTAACCTGTTTTGTCTATTTTCAAAATAATACGAAAGTGTTGCGTGTTTTAACACTGCCATAATTTATATACCGAAAGGTGAAAGTGTGATCACTTCATCTTCAACATCTACCGGCACCGTATGAATCATAAAAATTCCGGGTGTATAGGATTTTGTTGTTTCAAAAAAGCTTCTTCAAAATCATCATAAGGGTCTATAATACAAAAATAAAAATCTTTATTTAAATAAAATACAAGCGATTAAGAAAGTGGGAAAGTTAAACGACCGTTTAATGTTCTCAATTACCTATGTATAAAATATATCACTTTTTTAATTTATTTCAACCCATATTCAGATTTTTGGGCAATTTTATGTTTTTTTTAGTAAATCTGGTAACTGTCTTTCGGCACACCCCGAATCTTCGGGCAATCTCAATTTTTGACACTTTTGCGTCTAATAAAGCCTGTATTTCCGCTTCATAACCTGAAAGTTTGAGCTTGACGGACTTGCTCCCAAGCGGTCTGCCAAGTTTAATACCTTCCGATTTCTTTCGGGCGAGAGCTTCCTTTGTCCTCTGGGAGATGAGACCGCGCTCTATTTCGGCTGATAAACCGAAGGCAAAAGCGAGAATTTTCGCCTGAATATCGTCATCAAGACGGTAATTGTCTTTAATTGTCCATATTTTTACGCCATTTAGTAATAAATTATTCAATATAGACATGATCATAAACAGGTTTCTGCCAAGCCGTGATAATTCGGAACAGATGATTAAATCGCCTGTCTTTGCTCCATCAAGCAATGAACCCAACAAACGTTTTTCAGGCAATTGTACGCCGCTTCTTGTTTCTTCGATCCATCGGTCAATGGATAAATCGTTATGTGTACAAAAACGCTCAATTTCAAAACGCTGATTATCAACCGATTGCTTATCTGTGCTTACCCTAATGTAGCCGTATACCATAAAAACCCCCGTTAGTCTTTGTTACTTAAACTGTAACTTTTAATCGGTCGATTAAATGACCCGTTTTTTAAAAGAGAAAAATAAGCCTGTATAGGTTTATATAAATTGTTGACGAACACATATCCTAAGGATACGAAAACGTAAAGAGAGGTTTTTCGATGGAGAAAAACAAAAACAAGATATGGCTTTTTATTGCCGTAATCGCACTTATCGGATTTGTCGCAGTGTCTTGCGACAATGGAGACAATGGGAATTCACACACGCACACTCCCGGAGCGGCGGCAACTTGTACAACAGCCCAGACATGCACGGAATGTAGTGCGGTAATACAAGCCGCCACAGGGCACACCCCCGGAGTAACGGCAACTTGCAACACAGCCCAGACTTGTACTGTATGCGATACTGTAATACAAGCTGCCACAGGACAGCACACTTGGGGCAACTGGACAGTAACCAGCACAACATATCCAGCCCAATCAACTAAAACTTGCAGTTGCGGTGAAACTGACGGATCACCACGCAATACTGAAGTAGGCGATACAGGTCCTGGCGGCGGAAAAATTTTCTATGTATTAGCAGAAGGTTTTACCGTAACAGGCGAAGGATTAGCCCACTATCTTGAAATCGCTCCTGTTGATCAAGGCTCTCTAACGTGGTCATCAACTAATGTAAATGTAAGTGGAACTGAACAAACCATAGGAAATGGCAAAGCCAATACAGCCGCTATCATTGCAGCACATTCCGATGATACAACCGCCAACAATGCCGCAAAAGCGGCGGTAGCATACAACGGCGGCGGTAAAAATGATTGGTTCCTTCCAAGCTTTCGCGAATTGGAGAAAATACGCGAACTAGAATTCAGTCAATTATCCTCTCATTTTAATATCTCAGCAGCGTCACGGTACTGGGCTTCGTCGCAGCCAAGCACAGGTGGCGCCAATAATGCACATAGTGTAGTCTCTAGCGGTAGTTCTGCTACTGACTCATCTGCCAAGACTACTTCCCTCAGGGTTCGTGCGGTACGAACTTTTTAACGATGAACATTGAACAGTGGGCAGTTAACGTCACGAATTGTCGCAAACTGCCCACTGTTATAACAGGAGCGGTAATCACCAACGGTTCAGCTGCCTTAAATGTGTACGAATTAAAATCTAATAAGCCTTACAACAGATAATGAAGAATGAGCAATGAACACAAAATTGACAAAAAATAATAAAATAGTATAAAATATGTTAAAGGGGTTTTTTGTGAAGGTAAAAATCAGTATACTCGCGCTTTATGCAATTTTCGCGCTTTTGGTTTTCTCGTGTGAAATTAACAACGGAGATAATAACAATAATCAAAACGGCGGTGAAATCTGCGCTCATACATGGGTATGGGAAGTAACACCCGCAACCGATGAAGAAGACGGCGTCAGAGTAGAACACTGTTCAAAATGTAACGCGGCAGGCAGAACAATAATTATTCCCGCGGGAACTGACAGCGATGATTTTGATGACGGCGGATCATCCCCTCTTTTTGAACCTGACGGTGATGTAACTGAAGAAATAAATCCTAACCGTGTAGTAGGACCGCTGTTAACAACAAAATGGAGCCAATCACCCCCGTTCAACAATCTGTTTCCTATTGTTCCCGGTCATCCAAAAGAACATTCCCAAAATGGGCGGCTCATTACCAATTGCGCAACGACCGCATGGGCTCAAATTATTAATTTTCATAAACATCCGGAGCGGAGCAGCGGGACAAGCAGCGTAGTTGATCCTTATGGTGTCACAGTGCCGGCTGTGAATTTAAGCCAATTCCCGTACGATTGGAATAATATCCGCGATACCTATCGCATTGACGGTACAGATAAAAATGAGCAGGAAAAAAANGCGATGGCAAGATTAATGTATCATGTTGGCCTGGCAAGAGGCATATACACAAANATAGGTTCATGGAGCACACAATATTATAGAATGATGACTGAAAATTTCGGTTATGACAAAAGTTTTAGACGTATTTTACGCCTTTTTTATACCGACACCGAATATGAAGCATTGTTACGCGCACAGTTAGACGCTGGTTTACCGATGTATGCTTCAGGAGGAGGTCATGCGTTTGTGATAGACGGATACGACAGTCAAGGAAGGTTTCATATCAACTTGGGTTGGAGAGGTTCCAGAGACGGATGGTATTATATCAGCGACATGAACAGAAATCTTCCTAATACTACTATGCATGCATATAAAGTAGATGCTCTATTCGCAAATATAAAACCCGATCAGGGCGGCACCGGCATCAACGAAATGGGGTTAAGAACATGTACCGCCAATAAAACAACTGTAACTCAAAATGAATTTTTTACGGTTACCGCCAAAGTAACCAGTTTCGGATATTTTTCAGGCGGTCAGGTTGGTGTGGCGCTGACAGATACAAGCGATACCATAACGGCGCAGTCTGTGGCTGCGGTAGTCGGAATCGCGGATTATGGCGAGCGTTATCCTGAAGGATCATTCACAAGAACAATGAATTGCTTCGCGCCTGAAACCGTTGCGCCAGGGGATTATAAATTAAGAATTGTAACAAGATACGAAGGCGGCGAATGGAAAATTGTTACACGATCTGCGATTCGCGAGGAGGTTCCTTCCTCTTATAATTTTACTGTCAACGAAGAAACCGGAACGCGCGGAGGCGGTTTCGGGATAGGTCTTACTTTATTTGAAGCCAGTAAAACTACTGTCGCGCAAAATGAACCGTTAACGGTAAGTTTCAGATTAAAGAATTTTGGAACGGAACAATTTCCCCCAAACGGTCAGATGGGAGCCGCATTATTGGATAATAACGGCAATATTGTTACAGTTCTTGGAACATGGAATACCACGCAACTCCCTGCCGGAACAGGCAGTGGAGTTATCAGAAATATAAACAGCTCTGTCCCCGCTGCAGTAAGCCCTGGTGTTTATAAATTGAGAATGCTTGTAAGAATAGACGGCGGCGAATGGCGGGTTGCGACATTTTCCAGTGAAGGCGTTCCAACAAGCATTGATTTAACCGTTACCAAAGGAAGCCCCGCTCCGACAGGCGGTTACGGGATGGCGGTTGAACGCTTAACTGTAAGTCAATCTTCCGCAGTTTATGATGAGCCATTTACCGTTACCACCAGACTGAATCATTTTGGAGAAAGTTTCCCCGGCGGTAATTTCAGCGCGGCATTATTAAATAACGATGGTATTCTTATGGCAATCATACGTACGACCACATCTTCCGCCGCCGCGCGTGAACCTGCATCGGGGTTAACCGGTATTTTAGATATGCCATGCTCAATCCCCGACACCATACCGCCAGGGCTTTACCAAATAAGAATCGTTGTCAGAACCACCGGTAATGAATGGCGGGTAGCGACGGATTCTTATAACGGCAGTCCTACCAGCGTTAATTTTGAGGTGAAGTAAAAAATTGATTAAGGCGGCAAATAATCACAACTAATAATGAAATATAAACTTTCATTTTTATTTAAAGAACGAAAAATCTAAAAATATTTAATTATAATCTCTTTACGGAATTTATCTTTTAATAGTGACGCTATACGTTTTACCACATTGCGCCGTATATCAAGTTCCACAGGCATATTGGGATCCTGATGAGCTTCGTTGATTGCAGTTCCTACGATAAAAGTAATCCTGTCGCTTTCCATAAATAAATTCACCATGCGGGTCGCGGCGTTCTGCTTTAAGGAGTAAGTATCAATCTCGCCGTAATGTTCAAGCATTTCCGAAACTGCGCCCAAAGTGATAATGCCTTCTGTAACCAAATCCGCGCCTTCCATGTCCGACCACGGCGGAATGTTTTTGTCGTAGCTTTTCATGTTGACCTTGATTTGTTTTCCAAGCTGTTCGCTTATGATTGTAGCGGTAGTTCCGCCTGATAATATTTTTTTACCGTTAAAGGAGGCAAATATTCCTGCCATCTCCGAAACGCTCTCGCGGTGCATCGGAGGACCTGTAAGCACCATCATGTCCCTGGGTTTACGGAAATACACAACGCCGCAAGAGATATCGTCTTTTGGTTTTCCGATGTCGAATAACGAAGCCTGCTGTACAATCGAGTAGGAAAGGTCTCTCGCGCTTATTTCCGGGTTTCGCATCACCTGTTCAAGAGCGAAGTTATGCGCCTTTTTCGCAGTCCAGCCGAAAGGATTTACTTTTGTGCCCATACCCGCCTGGCTTACGCCGTCGGAGAAATAAATCAGCCGGTCGCCGTGCTGGGCGGTAAAGCGTGAGTAAAAAACCGCTGTGTCGTTTTTCGGTCCTGTTGTCTTATCCTGACGATGGAAAGCTGTTTTTTCTTTTTCCAGATCCACAACCGTTTTTTGCCGGATAAGTATGCAGGGCGGATTGTCGTACTCTAAAACCTTAACCGTCGCGTCCTGAGAAATATCAATCAAAGTGAATGTGGCGTAACTGATTCCGCGCTCGCTGCACACAGGCAGGGTGTTCATTATAATTTC
>WQRN01000062.1 GCA_009786715.1 Treponema sp. | reverse complement strand
ACCAAGTTAAGCAACAGCGACAATTCACTGTTTACCGCTGTAGCTAAACGAAGCTGTATTGTTTCCGAAGCAAAGAGGAGCTGCTGTTCAACATACGAACGGTTGGTTTGACGCGTGGAAATTGTGAATACTATAACGGCTGTCAGAGAAATAACAAGAAAAAAGATGCCGGAAAACAAGAGAAATGTTTTCTTTACAGGAAGTTTTGACCTTTTTTTAGAGATAATTTCCATATTTCAACACCTTGCCGTAGAAGCCGGATTTAATAAGCATAATAGACATAATGAGATACTATGCAATAGGTTTTTTATAATTTACATAGAATTAAAAAAAATACTACCGCCTATTGACATTACTTGTTTATCTGTGTAAATTTATAAAAACATACAAAATAAATATGTTAACTAAGTATTTAAGGAGAGAATTATGTCAGATTTTAAATTTGAAACAATCCAGGTTCACGCAGGACAGGAAAACCCTGATCCGGCCACGGACGCGAGGGCAGTGCCTATTTACCAGACTACTTCCTATGTATTTCCAAGTTCCAAATCGGCGGCAGACCGTTTTGCCCTTACCGAGGTTGGAAATATTTACACAAGAATCATGAATCCGACATGGGATGTATTCGAGAAGCGAATCGCCGCTCTTGAAAAAGGCGTTGCCGCTCTTGCTCTTTCATCGGGAGCCGCGGCGACAACTTACGCGATTCAGAACATCGTTAAAACAGGCGATCATATCGTATCCGACAACCAGATTTACGGCGGCACATACAATCTTTTCGCGAATACTTTCAAAGATATGGGAATTGAAACAGCGTTTATTGACGGAAGCGACCCTGCCAATTTTGAAAAAGCGATCAAACCCAATACAAAAGCGTTATTCTTTGAAACGCTTGGCAACCCAAATTCATCTATAATTGATATTGAAGCAGTTGCCGCAATCGCTCATAAAAACGGTATTCCGCTTATTGTTGATAATACATTTGCTACCCCTTATCTTTTAAGACCTATTGAATACGGAGCGGACATTATTATTCATTCAGCGACTAAATTTATCGGCGGGCACGGCACGACAATAGGCGGCGTGATTGTAGACGGCGGAAAATTTAACTGGGCTCAAAATGATAAATTTCCCGGTTTATCAAAGCCTAATCCAAGTTATCACGGCGCAGTTTTTACGGATGTTGTGGGAAATCTTGCCTATATAATAAAAGCGCGTGTAACTTTGTTACGTGACACTGGTTCCGCTTTATCGCCTTTCAACGCTTTTATGCTTTTGCAGGGAATTGAAACTTTATCTCTTCGCGTGGAACGTCATGTTTTCAACGCGCTGAAGGTAATTGATTTCCTTAAAAATCATCCGCAAGTGGAAAAAGTAAATCATCCTGTATTGCCGGAACACCGCGACAATAAGCTTTACAAGCGATATTTTCCGAATAACGCAGGCTCAATCTTTACATTCGAGATAAAGGGTGATATGACAAAAGCAAAAAAATTCACTGAAGAATTAAAACTGTTTTCGCTTCTTGCAAATGTCGCGGATGTAAAATCACTTGTTATACACCCTGCCAGTACCACACACTCACAAATGAGCGAACAGGAACTGCTTGAAGGAGGCATTAAGCCAAATACAATTCGTCTTTCTATTGGAACTGAACATATTGACGATATTCTTGCGGATTTGAAACAAGGGTTTGAAGCTGTAAAATAATAAAAAGGTCAAACGGTGGTGTCTTGTAACAAAGACACTGCCGCAGACTACAGAATTAGTATTAAAAAATTTTTAATCAAATTACATAGTTGTCAATTTGTTTTTCTTGATATTTATTAAGTATGTCCTGTAAAGTAACGCTGTCAAGATAATCCGCAATAACTTTGTTAAGCTCTTGCCAAACATATAGAGTTTTACAGGTTGCTACCATATCACATTGATTTACTTCATCTTCAAGACAAGTAATAGACGAGAGGTTGCCTTCGGTAGTACGCAGGATATTACCAACTGTTATTTCTGATGGTTCCTTTGCCAGCATATAGCCGCCGTGTACCCCGCGATTCGCGCGGAGAAATTTTGAGTTATTCATTATTATAATAATTTGTTCCAGATATTGCTTTGATATATTTCGTCTGTCAGCAATTTCTTTAAGTGATATAAAACCGTCTGTTCTATGCTCTGCAAGGTCAAGCAGCATTTGTAAGGCGTATCTGCCTTTTGTAGATATTTTCATTGTTTATACCTCTTAGATACTTCATTATCATATTATTATAATATGTTTACTATGTTTTGCAAAGAGAAAAAGTAAGCGAATTACGACCAGTTCAGATCTTTTAAACAACTAAACCTTTTTCACAATCCTTATTACTATCTGCGCGGAATGTTTGGAAGCTATCGGTAAAAATTCATTAAAACTCATGGGTGATTCCGTCCCGGCGATGTCGGAGAGAGCGCGTATAACAAGCGCAGGAACGGAAAAGAGACTGCAGCTGTGAGCGATTGCGGCGCCTTCCATTTCGACTGCCGCCATGTCCGGGAAAATTTTACAAACATCCGCAATACGATCCGGTTCGTGCATAAAAACATCGCCCGAGCCAATAAGTCCTCTGCAATGATTAAAATCGGCGGGAAGGATTTTTTCCTGTTTCAATTCGTCAACAGCTTTTTCGGCAATAGTAATATATTTTTCGTTCACAGGGAAAATCTGAGGCTGCCCCGGAAGCTGTCCGGGTTTGTAATTAAAAGCTGTTACATCAACATCGTGATAGACAAGTCCGGTGGAGATTATCGCGTCGCCGAATTTCTGATCTTTTTTCAAACCGCCGGCGGAGCCTGTGTTAACTACAAAGTCAGGCTTAAACTGCTGGATCAAAAGCGTGCAGCCGACAGCGGCGTTTACTTTTCCGATTCCGCAGCGAAGGAGCGTTACATCCTTGCCTTCAATTTTTCCGGTAAAAAATTCAAATACGCCGTTTTTATACGTTTCGTACTTTCCCATGGTTTCACATAACAGGCTCATCTCGCCTTCCATCGCACCAATAATACCTATCATAATTAGCCTCTCACGTTATAGAAAAATATTCGCTGATTGGACGGCGCCATTCGCTGTCCTTTTCTTTTTCTTTTACTTCCCATTCAAAAATTTTCTTTATAGAAAAATCACGCGTGTCGGGAGGATTGTTATAATGAATAATTCCAAAACGTCCGCCGCCTATGTAGCAGACACTGTCATTAAGTTCCAGATGTTCCATCTCCCCTATGCGGGTAAGCACGCAATCAAAGTGTACGGGACGGCCGGATTCTTTATCGGAAATGGCGGTTGTAATGTCTTTAATCGGCTTCCCGCACCATACGCAGTCGGGAGTAGTGATTGGATTTTCAGGCAGTTCGGGAGCCGTCCACTGAGGACGCTCGTGCATGCTCATTTTATTTTTTTCGAATTTACCGTCTGAGAAAAGATTGTCGCCGTTGCTTAACGTAGTATTTTTCTTTGAATGTTTTTGAGGTTCGTCTCTCCGTCCGGAAAAACGCTGTTTGCCCTGCAGGCCTTGACGATTTTTGCGGTTATTTCCGCCTTTTCCGCTGCCGCTCATTGTGACCGCCTTCCGTAGTGATTTCCATTAACTCGTTGCTCAAAACAAGAGCTAATCTTTGAATAGCAGCATAGAGATAATTATCATCATTAATGCGCCGCCTGATTATTTCCAATCGCTGAGTATTCAAAGCCTGTTCTAACATCATACACGCTCCGTGAAGGCTGACGCAAGATGGGTAATCTGAGTTCCTGCGGACCTCAGAGTTCCTTCAGACCCCTTATTATTGATGAATATAACATCAAACCGAATTGACATCTTATTATATTTTCGATTTTCTGACAGGAAATACTTAGCAGTTTTAATAATTTTTCGCTGTTTTCTTACATCAAGACCGTATTGAAGATTTTCAAACCCGAGGGAAGACCAGTTTTTAACCTCTGTAAAAACAATTGTTTCTTTGTCCAGAGCGATAATATCAATTTCGCCGGTTTGCCTTCCTGCAATCTTTGAGCGGTAATTTTTAACAATTATCTCCATTCCGGCGGCTTGTAAAAAGACAGCCGCCTGCTCCTCGCCCGCTTTTCCCAGAGCCGCAGAACTTTTACTGTTCGGCATACTCGGCAGGATCTATCGCTTCTTTGATAAACAAACTTCTATCATCAAGAAGATCTATTTTGGGTAGATTACTTGCGGCATGAACTTTACCGTGTTTATCCATCAGCATCTGAACTACAGGCCGCAGCGGAGCTTCGGTATGTATACTCAGAACTCTCGCCACAGATTTGTCGTTAAGACGAACAATCGAACCGATGGGATAAATACCCATTATTTTTGTAAACGCAAAAATGACGTTAGGATCGAAGCGGCGCGCATTGTCGGCAAGCAGGTTCTTTAAGGCTTGATACCCAACCATGGAATTCCTGTATGACTTTTTGGTTACCATCGCTTCAAACGCGTCAGCTACAGATACAATTCTCGCGCCGATATCAATTGCCTGACCAACAAGACCATCGGGGTAACCCTGCCCGTCCCATCGTTCATGGTGATGAAGAGCGATTGAGTTTACCTCATGCGGGCCGAATAATTCCTTAGTAACGATTTTTGAAGTATGCAGCGGATGACTTTTTATCTGTTCAAGCTCCAGCTCGGAAAGCCCGCCTTTTTTTTCTGTAATACCTTTACTCAGCCTGAGCATACCAACATCATGGAGCAAAGCGCCTGAAACAATATTATTAATTTTATGGTGAGGTATCTTTAATTCCTGGGAAATTAAAGCGGAAAGAATCGCCGTATTAACGGAACTTTTTGCCAGCTCGTGCCCGGAGACTTCGCCGCCGAGAATGAACCCGACAAAACTGTCTGGATTCTCGCGCAGATCCTGAAGCAGTTGAACGCTGATATTGTCTATCGCGCGCATCGGAACATCTGTCCCGGACTTTAAACCGGCAAATATAGAATTCAACTTTTCGATAAGATTTTTATACGCGCGGTATGGACCGGAATTATGCCGGACATCGCTGATCGAAAATTTAATAGTCGCTTTTGGAACATCCGGAGGAGGCGCGGCAGGTTTCTCTTCTGTTGTATCTATATCGAAATCTTTAACAAAGTCCTTCATTATATCGTCTAAATCAGGAACGCTGTTGGGATCCCATTCTTTTGCGGCTTCTTCTATTTGAATTATTTTCTCAGCAGCTTCCGCTTCATCAATTTCTTCCGGCTCTACAATTTCCTCAGGTTCTGTTAATTCTTCCGGCTCTGATAATTCTTCCGGTTCTACTAATTCGCCTTCTGTCCTGACATGATCAATCCCCAGCGAAACCAGAACATCAATGTCCTTTTGGCGAAGCGGTGACATAGCGCTTACCAGCATGCAATCGCCCTCAGAAAAAACGGGTGTAGAAAAAATCTGTCCGGGCCGAAGATCATCGGTATTTATAACATTCATCTTGTTTCCTTAGAGATAGAGCTCCTCCTATGAATTTCGGTAAAAAAAAGGCAGAGATCAACAAATTTTTATTATAAAGAAGAGAATATTAATCTTTTTCGGCGTTATTTACGGCAGAGGCCTGAGCCTGGGCGTTTTTAGAGCCTTTTTTAATAATAAGCTCTTTGATTTTTGCGCCCTTTCCGATCTTCTCGCGGATATAATACAGCTTAGCGCGCCTTACTTTACCGGGGCGCACTACTTCGACTTTAACAATACGGGGTGAATGAATCGGGAAAACTCTTTCCACGCCTACGCCGTAAGAAATTTTTCGTACAGAAAAGGTTTTTCCAACCTTTGAATTTTTCATGGCAATTACAAGACCCTCGTAGATCTGCACGCGTTCGTTTTTTCCTTCTACGATCTTAAAGTGAACTTTAACTGTATCACCAACCTTAAACTGGTCAAGTTCGGATTTCATTTGTTCGGCTTCGATTGCCCTAATCTCGTTCATCTTTCTCTCCTATTAGACGGTCTATAATACCGTTTATTTCCTTGTTAAAAAACCCAAGTTCTCTGCCGCGTTGAATCAAATCCGGCCTCTGCCGCAAAGTCTTTTCAACCCGCTTTTCCAGACGCCAAAGCCGTATCTGCTCGTGATGTCCCGACAGCAGGACTTCAGGGACTTTAATTCTATCAAAAAGTTCAGGACGTGTAAACTGGGGGTACTCCAAAAGCCCCGAAGAAAAGCTCTCTTCGTCAAGCGATTCGGCGGTTATTACGCTGTCCACCAGCCTGTAAGTAGCGTCGATTACCGCGAGCGCCGCCACCTCGCCTGAGGACAAAACATAGTCCCCAACGGATATTTCATCATCGACATATAGGTCGATAATCCTTTGATCTATACCTTCATATCGGCCGCAAATGAGGATTAATTCCTGTTCTTTTGCAAGTTCTTTGGCAAAATCCTGATTAAAAGGCTTCCCGGATGGGGATAGATAAATTACCCTGTGTGCGGTTGATACCTTTTTAGCCGCATTTATCGCCAAACTGAGCGGTTCGGGCAGCATTAACATACCCGGACCACCGCCATAGGTGGCGTCATCGCAGGTTTTATGCTTGTCCTGAGCGAAATCGCGGATATTAATCGCTTGATATTCGATAATCCCCCGTTTTATAGCTTTTGCCATGATGGAATTGGCGAAAAAAGCATCGGTGATCTCAGGAAATAGTGTTAAGACCGTGTATTTCATTATGATATTGCCTTTTTGAATAGCGGCGTATGCAAAAAGCCCCGTCGGCTCCGGATGGCTCGTTGTTTGTAGCTCGCACGCTTCGCGTGGCTTTTATATAGCCATATGTCACCGGCGTGTCTTTTTGCCTCCGCCGCTGTTACAAGAGTCAATGTCATTCCAGTATCCATAAGTTGTCTAATACCACTTTGCCTTTCTCCGGGGAAATGTCCGGGAAAAATTTTTTGCGGAGCGGGACTAGATGGGTTTCGCCGTTTGTCAGTTTGATTTCAATTAGCTCTCCGCCGCCGCCTTCGATTATGTCTGTGATTACGCCTATTTGTTCATTGGAAGAAGAAACAACTGGTGTGCCTTTTAAATCCTCAATGTAAAATTCGCCTTCAGCGAGCGGAGCGGCTTGGCTGCGGTCTGCAATCAGCTGAGCGCCGTTTAAAGTTTTGGCGGCTTCGGGAGTATCGATTCCTTTAAAGCGTATTAATACATTTGGCGGCAAGGGGTTTATCTCTTCAATTTGAAGGAGTTGTTCTTTTCCGTCTTTGCAGGTTTGTACTGATTGCAGTTTTAAAAAATGATCGATTTCGCCTGAAAGCGGGCGGACTTTTACAAAGCCTTTTACGCCGAAAGGGGAACCAACTATGCCTATGATGAATTTCTCAGTCAAGGATTTCCAGTACTGTGTGTTTTCCGCTTCTGGCGCTGGCTGCCTGAAGAACCGTTCTGATTGCCTTAGCGATTCGTCCGTGCTTGCCGATTACTTTGCCAATATCACCTTCCGCCACGCGCAGTTCCAAAATTGTCGACTTTTCACCCTCTACAATATTAACCTGTACCTGGCTTGGATCGTCCACAAGAGACTTCGCCAGATATTC
>WQRN01000061.1 GCA_009786715.1 Treponema sp. | reverse complement strand
CATGGAAGTAAGAGATCCGATTGAGAAACCGGAAAATTACAAATGGGTTATAGAACCCGGTTTTGGATTACAGGGCATACATTTTTAATAGTTATAACAATTGGAGGAAAAAATGAAAAAGATTATTTGTTTTACGCTGATTTTCGCTCTGTCTGTTTCAGCAGTTTTCGCTTTTGGATCAAGAGAAGGGAGTTCCAAAAATAAAATCATTATCTATACATCCATGTATCAGGAAGCAATTGATAATGTACAGGCGGAATTAAAAAAAGATTTTCCCAAATATAAAATTGAATTTGTTTACGGCGGTTCCGGCCGTATTGAACACAGGGTCGCCACAGAAAAAGCCGCGGGAAGATTAGGCTGCGATATTTTGATGACCGCGGAACCTTCTTATTCGCTTCAATTAAAAGAAGCTGGATTATTATATCCGTATTTATCAAAGGAAGCGTTTCACCTCGCTTTTGATTATGATCCTCAAGGATACTGGTACCCTGTAAGAATCAACAACATGGTATTGGCTTTTAACCCAGCAAGGAATCAGAAGAACACGGTTCCAAATTCATTTTATGATTTCGCGCACGATACAAAAGTCAGGGGCTCGCTCTCCATGAGAAATCCGAATATATCGGGCACTACAATGGCGGCGCTTACAGCTCTCAGGGATAAATACGGTTATGAATACATCGACTCTCTTGCAAGGCAGAATGTCCAAATCGAGTACGGTAACGCAGGCGCGATTCAAAAATTGGAGTCTGGCGAATATAAGGTGGTTATGATTCTGGAAGAATCCATCCTGCAGAGCCGCCAGAATGGCTCCAGCCTTGAAGTTATTTATCCGACAGACGGCGCTGTAATGATTCCTTCTACAATCATGATTGTTAATCAACGCTGGAGCGCCAACAGAAATATTAAAATTGCGGAACAGATAACAGACTGGTTTTTAAGCGAGAAGGGACAAAACGCCATTGTAGCCGGCTGGATGCACTCTGTTAGAACCGACTTCCCGAAAATACCGTATGATTCGATACCCACAAGCGAAATACGGGATAAAAGCATCGCCGTAAATTGGGAATACGACTCCATTCAGAGAGAACAGATAATAAACAGGTTAGAAGAAAGAAGATAATTTATTTTTGCTGGGTTAGTTCCTGAAAAAATTGTAAAGCGTATTGCTGGATGCCTTCAAAATAACTGTCGATCAATGCGGCAAGTTCTTTTCCGACATATCTGTAATGCCAGCTCTCCCAGCTGTACCCTGTAATTTCTTCCATGCCGCCGGGATACGATAAAGACCAGCCGAATCTGGACGCGTTTTTCGCGATCCAGATGCCTTCCCTTGTTTTTGAAAAATCATTTGTTACTGATCCAAAATCAACCGCAAGACCTAATTGATGCTGACTGTGACCGGGACGCGCCGATACCTTGTCCGCCGCTTTCTGTCCCATATTTTTTACATTTCGCGAGTACAAATCCGCCTGATACAAATATGTGCGGTAAGCCGATGATACAAGCAATGTTAATTTTTCCGCTCTGGCAGCCGCTCCCATCTCTTCAAGAGAAGCTGCCGCTTCTTTTCTAAGCGAAAGATCATTTCTATTTACCTGAAAGGAGGAGTTTTTAAGTTCCATAAGATCCTGGGGTTTATAATCTTCGCTGATAGAATTTTCCTTGTCTATGAGCGTCCATAGATACGGATCTCTTAAAAGTATTTGCGATACTTCATTAATAAATGTATGGTTTTCCTCAATGCTTTTTTGAATTTTGGAAGATATGCGTTTTGGCAATTTTGAATTTTCCAGAACATTGGAAATTAATTTATTAAATGATTCTTCTGCGGGTTTTTCATATTGCATTTCGCTGTGTATATTTGTTTTAATATTCGTTGTACATGATAAAAAAACAAAAAAGATTAAATAAAACGCGCATTGTGTCAGATAATTATTACTCATTTAATAAATAATGTAATTTAAAATAGATTATGTCAAGCAAACATCAGATGGTATACCTGCGATTTTGTCAAGCCTTAATCGCATTAATTTATACATAACAAAAATCATTTGTAATTTCTTCTGTTACATATTATAATTATCTTATTATGGTTCACGCATATGCGCATTCAGCACAGGTGCTTTCCCAGGGAGAGGAATTACTTGTCAGTAAAGTCGAGAACTGGCTTCAGGAAAACAGACCGCAGGACTATGTTCTGGTGCATGAGAGATTCCGGAGACTGCGTAATCTAGGCAATGCTGTTTTTGATTATCCATCAATAAAAGAAACCCAGTTTGTAAGGGATATTCTTGTTAATGAGTTTCAAATTACTGAATCTCTTTTGGCTTTCTCCGCTCCTTCTCATCTGCTTCGTACGCCCGCCAAAGTGGCGGCTCTACGCAGTTTTCTTGTGGCAAAGTTCCATGCCTTTTCGCTGCTTACGCGCCTGACCGAGAAAAATGAAGTATTAAATGCACCTGCGAAAAATATCGCTTTTACAATAGTTTTTACCCTTATGGCGGAAGTTGTTTACTTTTCATGTTTAGAAGACCCTTCATTTTCCAGCAATACTAAAACAAAGCTTGCAAACGATTTAATCGCTCTTTGGGACTCAGGTACAGACAAGCGCAGTATCCATCACCTTATGGCTCTTTCTTCTCTCTGGAAAGCAAGAGATTCCGCTCCGCCCAGTTTCGGCACAATGGACGGCAATACGGAGCTGCTGCGTATTTCCATCGATATGGGCATTGAAACAGAATGGGAGGATTTTCTAAAAGAAGAATCTACCACTAACGAAACAAGATGGGCTTTAGAAGAGTTCCTTTTCGGCCTCTCCTACGAGGAAATCCAACAGGTAAGGGGAAGGCTTTCCAAGTACGGGGTAACAGCCGTCAGCCACGAGGAAGTGCGTTCCTACCTTGATTCCAAGCCGGTGTATTCCGTAGTAAACGACAGAGATCCCCGCGCCATATACGACTTTTTTATTGAAAGGCTGGATACCTGTTCCATGCGAAAAAGAGTTTCCGCTCCGGGTCCGCTCCACACCCTTGAAGAAATTTACCTTAAATACCGGATTATTCTGGAAGCCAGATAAAGGATGCGTTATGAGTGATTATAAGAGACCCAGCTGGGACGAATATTTCATGGAAGTCTGCGAAGCCATTTCCAAGCGCGCCACCTGCGAGAGGGGAAGGTCCGGTTGCGTAATAGCTAAGGATAAACAACTTCTTGTAACAGGTTATGTCGGCGCTCCGGCAGGGCTTCCTCATTGCGATGATGTGGGACATCAATTTAAAAAAATGCTGCACGAAGACGGTAAGGAAACAACCCACTGTGTAAGAACCGTCCACGCAGAGCAAAACGCGATTTGTCAGGCCGCAAAACGCGGTATTTCAATTGACGGAGCAACCCTCTACTGCCGCATGACTCCGTGCCGAACCTGCGCAATGTTAATTATTAATTGCGGCATTAAACGGGTAGTCTGTCAGCGCCGTTATCAGGACAGCGATGATTCCCTTGCCATGTTTGAAAAAGCCGGCGTCATAATTCAGCACTTATACGACGAACTTCAGCAATATTGATCTTGATATGTAACCTTTTATACAGTTTTTCATTATTATTACGGTTTTGGCCTTTATTTTTGGTGTGGAAATAAGGAATTTCTGCCGATAATGAAGAGCCGTGAAATCTCTAAAAAGAGTTAGCCTATTTTTATTACTGGCAGGGATTCTTTCCTCTGGAATGCTTGCCGCAGAAGATATGATCCACGTAGTGGGGAAGGGTGATACAATCTATTCCTTGTCCCGCTTCTATCAGGTGACTGCCGGCGAACTTATGAAGGCAAACGGCATTACCGATCCTTCAAAACTCAGCATGGGTCAAAAGCTGATAATTCCGGTAAATAATCTTTCCGCATCTTCGGATGTTTCAACGCTGCCGGGAGGAGCTTCTTCAGGATCGCCTTTAGTTAATTACAAGGCAGTTAAAGGCGATACGCTTTACAGTATCGCGCGCACAAACGAAATAACGCTGCAGCGGTTACTGGAGATAAACGGGTTTTCTTCAAATCATGTGCTAAAAGTCGGCGATGTTATTAAAGTGCCGTCTGTTTCTCCGAGGGAACCGTCTGTAACTGTTGTCAGACAACCGGTTACAGAGCCGGCTAGTCCAAAGCAGATTCCCAGCGGGATTTACGCGCTGCGATGGCCGGTTATGCCGAAAACTATTACTTACATGACAGGACAGATGGGTGTTGTTGTAGAAGGCGAACAATTTGAATCAGTAAAAAGTTTAACTCAGGGCAGTGTCGTATCGGCAGGCCCGTGGCGGAAGTTTGGCAGAGTTGTAATTGTAGAAACAACGGGGGGATATTACTACATGTACGGCGGCTGTGAAACCATATCAGTGAATGTCGGCGACAGGATTTCTCCTGGAATGGAAGTTGGAAAATTGGGCGTTAATACGGTGTCATCCAAACCCCAGTTATTTTTCATGGTTTTCCAAGGCGATAATCCAATGGATCCGGCTTTGGCTCCCAGAGCAGGATATAACTCAAGAACTTAAAAGGTGTAACATGGAAGCAGGAATAGAGAAAATAGGGAAACGTCCCCGTAAACTAATCGACAAAACTCATAAAAGAATAAAGACGCAGAAGGAATCAGATCCGCTCGCTCTTTATTTCAGGCAAATTTCAAGATTTCCTTTATTAACATTACAGGAGGAGCAGAACATTGGTGAAAAGATTATCAGCCTTAGGGCAAAGCTTAAAGAACTGGAATCGGAGAAAAAGAAGAATAGAGACGCGGACAATAACTCAGATAAAGCCGCTCTGGACAGCGCTCTATTGCATTACAAAAACGCGATGATAAACGCAAACTTGCGTCTTGTCGTATCCATCGCAAAAAATTATCAGCACCGCGGCCTTTCGCTTTTAGATTTAATCGACGAAGGGAATATCGGCCTTATTGAAGCTGTAGAACGCTTTGATTACACAAGAGGCTGCCGTTTTTCCACCTACGGCACATGGTGGATCAGACAGGCTATTATTAAAAGCATTGCGGACAAGGGGCGCGTTATACGCATACCGATTCACATGCTTAATACCATCAAGAAGTGTTATTACGTTGCCAAACAGCTTACCCAGGATTTGGGACGCGACCCGAACGAAGAAGAACTGTCCGAATATCTTGATGTTCCTGTTTCCAAAGTGAAGGAAATTGTAAAACTGTCGCAGGAGACAACAAGTCTTGATACAATCGTAGACGACGGAAACCTTACCCGTCTTGCCGATTTAATAAAAGATGATACAAGAGCCGAACCTTTCGAAATGGTTTTCTCCATGACGCTGCAGGAAACCATGGGCGGAATTTTATCGCAGTTATCCGAAAGAGAAATGAAAATAATTCAGCTTCGTTTTGGATTAACAGGTGAAAACCCGCTTACCCTTGAAGAAACCGGAAAATATCTGGGCATCACTCGTGAACGCGTGCGGCAGATTCAGGAGAAAGCTATCTGGAAATTGCGGACATTGCATGAGCTGCGGGAATTAAGAGAGAATACCTAAAAAAAAAGAGGAATGGACACCCATTCCTCTTTAAATTAATTTATTAATGATTATCTAATCTCTGCCAGCGGTTGCTTTGAACCTAACTGCGCTCCAATCGGGGCGAGGAAGTGGACTTTGCCTGACGCGTTCGCTTTGATTTCCAGTTCCATTTTCATGGATTCTATAATGGCGATGGTTGTGCCCTGGCTTACTGACGCGCCTTCTTCTACCGAGTAGCGAAGAACCGTGCCCGCTACAGGGGCTGGAACTATTGAACCGCCGCCGGAAGCTGCTGCGGGAGCCGGAGCCGCTGCGGGCGCTGCTGCCGGAGCTGCCGCAACAGGAGCCGCGACTTCTACTCCGCCGATTTCCGCGACAGGTTTTTGCGCTGTTACCTGTGTTCCTGTCGGAACGAGGAAATGCACTTTTCCGTTTGCGCTGGCTTTTATTTCAAGTTCCATTTTCATGGACTCAAGAATCATTAACGTTTCGCCGGATTTTACATCCGCTCCTTCCTGCGCGATATAGCGAAGGACTGTGCCTGCAACAGGCGCCGGTACTGTAACCGATCCTGTCCTGACTGTCGCCGGAGCCGCCGCCGGTGCGCCGCCTGCCGCCGGAGCTACCGCCACTGTTCCTGCAGGAGCTACAACAACATCGTAGTTGGAACCGTTTACGTTCACTGAATAGCGAGCCGCTTGTCCAGGCGCTGCCGCTGCCGGAGCATCAGCTTCAGGCTTGAATACAACAGGACCATCCGCGCGTTTTTTGAAGAAGTCCGGGGCAACTTTCGGGAACATCGCGTATGTTAGAACATCTTCCGGCGTTACATTGCTTGTGCCTAAAAGTTTTTTGGTTTCTTCTTCCAGTTTTGAATATTCTGCTGGAATATCATCCGCAGGGCGGTGAGTAATTTCTTTTTCCATTTTGAGAGCGGCAAGCGCTTTCTTTACAAGGTCGGCATTTTTCGGGGCAGGGCAGGCGCCGTATTTTCCGGCAACCAAGTCCTGGAACTCGCCTGAAAGTTTGTTGTAACGTCCGAAGAGCACATTGAATACCGCCTGTGTTCCGACGATCTGGCTTGTAGGAGTAACAAGAGGCGGATAACCTGAATCTTTCTGAACAACCGCGATTTCTTTGAGTACCTCATCGATCTTATCTGACGCGCCCTGTTCTTTGAGCTGGCTTTCGAGATTACTTAACATTCCGCCGGGAACCTGGCTTGCGAGGATGCGTGTGTCCGCGCCGAGGAAACTGGATTCAAACTTCTTGTAGTTTTTGCGGATTTCGCGGAAGTATGCCGCGACTTCGAGTAACAGATTTGTATCAAGGCCTGTGTCGTATTCCGTGCCTTTGAAAATTTCCACCATTGTTTCTGTCGGGCTGTGGCTTGTGCCCATCGACATTGATGAAATGGTTGTGTCTAAAATTTCCGCTCCCGCTTCGGCGCATTTGGTAAGAGTCGCTACGGACATACCTGTTGTCGCGTGGGTGTGGATTTCTATTGGAAGGCTTGTTACTTTCTTTATCGCTTTTACAAGCTCGTAACCTTCGTAGGGTTTTAAAAGACCCGACATATCTTTGATACAAATTGAATCTGCGCCGATGTCGGCAAGCTGTTTTGCGAACTCGGCGTATTTTTCGATTGTATGGAAAGGAGTTACCGCATAAGAAATTGTCGCCTGAATGTGCTTGCCTGTTTTCTTGGCAGCCTCAGTTGCGGCTTTAAAATTGCGCGGATCGTTTACCGCGTCGAAAATGCGGAAAATATCGATACCGTCTTTTGCCGCGTATTCAACAAACTTGGCGACAACATCATCGGCGTAATGGCGGTAACCTAAAAGGTTCTGACCGCGCAGAAGCATCATGAGTTTTGTGTTGGGCAGAGCTTTTTTAAGTTTTTTTAGCCTTTCCCACGGATCTTCGTTTAAGAATCTGATGCAGGAGTCGAATGTGGCTCCGCCCCAGGCTTCGAGAGCGAAGAAGCCGGCTTTGTCGAGCTTGTCGCAGATTGGCAGCATATCGGCTGTGACCATTCTTGTCGCAAACAGTGATTGGTGCGCGTCGCGCAGAACTAAATCGGTTAATTTTACTTTAGGCATTTTTTCCTT
>WQRN01000060.1 GCA_009786715.1 Treponema sp. | reverse complement strand
CCCGTGGGAGAGGGATGAAAATTACGCGCGGCATCATGAGGTTGATGTTGAAAGCGTCCTGCCAAAGGTGGGGATTTCCCCGGAATATATTTATCAGGCGGCGAGGTATCGGGCTTCGCATTATGCGCAAGGCATTCGCAGGGCGCTTGAAAAGAGAGATGTGCTGAAAAATATTCTGGATAAATTCCGCGATGAGGAGCATAAGATTCAGGGAGAGTGGTGGCCTGTTAGCGTTTTTTGCGAAAAGTGCAACAAAGACGAAACTGAGATTGAAAGCTGGGACGGCGATTGGGGGCTGAGTTATAAATGTAAAAGCTGCGGTAATTCCGAAAAACTCGATATAAAAACCGCGAAGGGAATTAAACTTTCGTGGCGCGTTGACTGGCCTATGCGCTGGGAATTTGAAAAGGTTGATTTTGAACCTGCCGGAAAAGATCATCACAGCCAAGGCGGAAGTTTCGATACTGCGAAGCATGTTTGCAAAGATGTTTATGACTGGAGCGCTCCTGTAACTTTCCGTTACGATTTTATCGGCACAAAGGGATTACCGGGAAAAATGTCATCGTCATCCGGCAATGTTATTACTTTGGAAGATGTGCTGAATGTGTACACGCCTGAATTAGCGCGTTATCTCTTTGCAGGCACAAGACCGAATACAGAGTTTACGATTTCTTTCGATCTTGATGTAATAAAAATTTATGAAGACTACGACAAGACAGAGCGTATCGCGTGGAAAATTGAAGCGGCGAAAGATGAAACGGTTTATCAAAAAGAAAAACGCATTTATGAATTATCGCAAATCAGCGAAAACGGAAAGTCGATTTGTTTGGAAGAATTAATCAAGCAAGGTTTGCCTGCGCCTTATCAGGTACCCTTCCGCCATTTATGCAATTTGATTCAAATCGCGGATTTAGATATTGATAAAGCGCTGTCCGATTTGGCGGCAGGCGGCAGCAATTTGAAACCGGAGCATCTTGCGGCGCTAAAATCAAAAGCGAAGTGCGCAAAGTACTGGGTAGAAAACTGCGCCCCGGAAGATTTTAAATTTAAACTGCTGCAGGCAGACGGAAAACTGGGAAGACCTCTTTCGGACGCCGAAAAAAACGCGGTACGTATTCTTCGCGACGACGTTATCTGCAAGATTGACGAATTTACAGATGACAAAACCTGCTCAACGGCAATTTACGCCGCGGCGGAAAAAGCTAGCATGGACGGCAAGGCGCTGTTCAGCGCGGCATATCAGGCGTTAATCGGCAAAGATCAGGGGCCGCGTCTTGCAAGTTTTTTAAGATCGATAAACAAGGAAAGATTACTTGTCATACTAAAAGATTATTAATCAAGAATTTGAATGTCGAAGCGGTTTCGCGCCGGTTTACGGTGATAATTTCCCGTATCTACTCTTCTTTTTCTTTGTATAAAACCGGCGGCTGGCCGGGGAATTGGCGCCATTTAGTCTTCTCTTCGACAGACGGCACTTTGCGAACCATTACATTGTTTTTAATTAAAGCGCTTTCCGCTTCTTTCGGGATGCTGTCATCAGTGAAAACGCCTGATACCCTGTTTAATTGGATTAACTCAAATGCTCCGCGCCGTGAAAATTTTTCGGCTTCAGTTAGAATAAAACATTTTTTAGCTTTATTAGCCAGCTCCAAAGCGGTGCTGGCGCGAAGTTGATCGCTTCCTGTAAAACCCTGCCCCGGAATAAAACCGTTTGTGCCTATAAAAAACTTGTCAAAGAAAAGATTTTCGGCGCAATTTATCGTCATCGGTCCTACCAAAACCTGCGATTCCGGCTGAAGAATTCCGCCAAGAACAATGATTTTAATATTTTGCATTTTATGGATATAGTTGGTAATAAAAATTGAATTAGTAATAATTGTTGCCTTTTTGCCGGAAACAGCCAGCTCTTCCGCAAATAACGCGCAGCAGGAACCGGATTCGAGCAAAACCGTCTCGCCTTCTTCCACAAAACTTGCCGCATCTTTAGCTATCCTTCGTTTTATTGAATGGCAGAAAGCAAATCGTTTTCCCGTGTTATCGGCGCCTTCCAAAGTGACAAACCCATGCGTGCGTTTTATTATCCCGCCTTTTTCAAGATTATCAAGATCTCTGCTTAATGTCGCATGAGATACAGACAGCAATTCAACAAGCAAAGAAATTTTAATCGTTTTACTTGTTGATAATAAATCAAGTACTTTAGTTATTCTGTCTGATGCGAAAGACATTTTAAAGTTCCAGAGATTTGCTTTCTATCTTTTGCAGAACGTGTGAAGCAAACTCCTCTATGCGCATGGCCGGAAGCTGTTTTCCGTCACGCAAGCGTATTGACACTGTGCCTTCGTCCATTTCGCGCTGGCCTACAACGAGCATATAAGGTATTTTGCGCGTCTGGCAATCGCGGATCTTGGCGTTCAACCGATCATCGCTCAATTCCGCTGTTACGCGCAAATCTTTTGCCTTAAGTTCCGCGGCGGCTTTTTTTGCGTAATCGTTAAATACTTCCGAAACGGGAATTACCGCGGCCTGCTCCGGGGCGATCCACACAGGGAAAGCGCCGCCAAAATGCTCAATAAGTACGCCAAAGAAGCGTTCAAGGCTTCCGAAAAGCGCGCGGTGTATCATGTACGGGCGTTTGTGCTGCCCGTCATTATCAACAAAGGTTAAATCAAAAAGTTCAGGTTCGTTAAAATCGAATTGAATTGTAGACATCTGCCATTCGCGGCCAAGCGCGTCTTTAATTTTTATATCGATCTTGGGGCCGTAAAAAGCGCCGCCGCCTTCGTCCAGTTCGTACGGAAGCCCTTCGGCGTCAATCGCTCTTTTTAAGCTTTCAAGGGCGTCGTCCCATTTTTTTTGCTCGCCTACGCTTTCTTTCGGCCTTGTGGCAAGATAGGCTTTTATTTCTTTAAAACCGAAAACTTTCCAGATACTTAAACTGAAGCGAAGCACCTCGCGAATCTCGCTTTCCATTTGTTCGGGCGTACAGATTATATGAGCGTCATCCTGGGTAAAACCGCGCACGCGAAGGAGTCCATGCAAAACGCCTGAGCGTTCGTAACGATACACTGTTCCAAGCTCCGCCCACCGCAAAGGCAAATCGCGGTATGAATGTCCTTTGTTTTTGTAGATTAATAAATGGAATGGGCAGTTCATTGGCTTGATGTAATAATTCTGTTTGTCAATCTCCATCGGGCTGTACATATTATCTTTGTAAAAACCAAGGTGGCCTGATGTTTCCCAAAGCCAGCTCTTTCCGATGTGAGGTGTATAAAGTATCTCGTAACCGTTACGGTAATGTTCTTTACGCCAAAAGTCCTCGAGCGCGACTCTCATTCTGCCGCCGTTGGGATGCCAATAGATAAGCCCCGCTCCGGCTTCTTCATGAATCGAATAGAGATCCATTTCCTTGCCTACGCGGCGGTGATCCCTTTTTTCAACTTCTTCCAAAAACGCAAGATGAGCTTTTAACTCTTTGGGTGTTGTCCACGCGGTTCCATAAATGCGTGTAAGCATCTGGCGATTTTCATCGCCTCGCCAATAAGCGCCGGCTATACTTTGCAATTTGAAAGCCGCGGAATTGATCTCTCTTGTGTTGGCGACATGGGGCCCTCTGCAAAGATCGCTCCACTGCGCATCGCCTTTCGCGTCGCGGTTTTCGTATATCGTAATTACTTCATTATCGGGCAGTTCATGGATAAGTTCCGATTTAAACGGCTCCATAGCGAATAACATCAGCGCGTCTAAACGCTTCGCTGTAATTTTAACAAAATCCTGTTTACTGTCGATTATCTTCTTCATCTCCGCTTCTATGGCAGGAAGGTCATCTGCGGTAATCGGCCGGGGCAGGAGGAAATCATAATAAAAACCGTTCTCGATTGCGGGTCCAATGGCGGTCTTAGTTCCGGGAAAGAGCTGTACCACAGCTTGCGCCATAATGTGACTCACAGAGTGACGGATTGTAGCTAACTTAGCGTTAGCGTCTAATTGATCTTCAGACATACGTATATAGTAACATAAAATTGTAGATTTAGTCCACAAATTTATTAATTTATTTTCTTACCGCTTAGTCCATATATCAGTACAACCGAAACGCTGGCAAACACTGACTTCTTGTCCATCTTCACTTTTAATAGGCGGTTTTATCTATATCCAGTTACCAAAACTGTGGGAATAAGTGACGCTGTTATTATCATCCAGTTTAATAAAAATGCAAATCAGATATTTAAAATAGAAACTTTTCCGGCGCAAAAATCGTAAACAACCTGCGCTTTATCGATAGCTAGTTTCGCTATCGCATCATCAACAGAAAGTTCATTAGGATAACGAATCGCAACGCCATACGGAGTTAAATCCGCACATGCATCCAGAATTACAGAAAATGTATCATCATGTTTTATACATATTTGACATAACTCAATTAAATTGTGAGTTTTTGGAGGTTCAATATCTTTAGAAAATACATATCCTTTTAAAGCTTTTTCGGCACATTGCTGGCTAAGATAACAGGCTATCTCTGTTTGTTTTGGGTGCAGATCATCAAATAAATGTTTCGCAGAAATTAAATCGTTCTGAGAATAGTTGATCCACTCCTGTACCAGCTTGCTATCGCTCATACAAGACCACTCCGTCTTTGGCTATTCTGCGTTCTATGGTGGGTTGTGAGCTGCGCCATTCAAAGCGAGATTTGTAATTTGCAAGTACGTCTACAGGAATTGGCATCGGTTTTTTTGCCAGACTGCGATAAATTTTTTGGAGAACTAAAATTGGTTTTTCGGTGTCATCTTTTAGAATAACAAAAAAATCAAAATCACTGTTTGCGTGAGGATTTCCATAAGCGTAAGAACCAAACAAAATAATTTTTTCACAGGCTTCGCCGACTGTGTCGAGAATATTATCTTTTATGGCAATTATTTCATCATTTACCATACGGTAAGTATAATGTAATGATGTTTATTTTGTCAAAACCTTTTAATATATAGAATATTTACATCATCTATGATACATTTCCGGTAATGAGTATTGAACTTCTTGCCCCTGCCGGTTCCCCCGAAGCTCTTGACGCCGCCGTCGGCGAAGGCGCGGACGCTGTTTACCTGGGATTGAAAGATTTTAACGCGAGGCTGAGGAGCGCCAATTTTACGTACGCTCAATTTGAATGCGCTCTGCGTTCGCTGCGCCGCATGGAAAAAAAAGTTTATGTTACTGTGAACACAGTTTTTGAACAGCGCGAAGCGGATCGAATGTATCAGTTTTTAAAATATCTTTCGGATCAGGGGCCTGACGCGCTGATTGTACAGGACTTCGGCGTTATCGCGATGGCGAGAGCGGAGTTTCCATCCCTTAGACTCCATGCGTCAACCCAGATGAACATTGCGTCCGCAAGAGGCGCGAACGCTCTTTCGCGTTACGGCGTATCGCGTGTTGTATTGGCGCGTGAACTTTCCCTTAAAGAGCTGCGCAGTATTAAAACCGAAACCAATCTTGAACTTGAAGTTTTTATCCACGGGGCGCTTTGCATAAGCGTTTCGGGCATTTGTCTTTTTTCCAGTTTTCTTGGAGGAAAATCGGCTAACAGGGGAATGTGTACTCAGGCATGCAGAAGGCTTTATCACCGCGCGGATATGTCTGAAGGAGAGGGGTATTATTTCAGCCCAAATGATTTACAACTTTTAGAGCGCGTTCCAGATTTGGCTTCGGCTGGTATTAAAGCGTTAAAGATCGAAGGCAGAATGAAAAGCGCGTCTTACGTGGGAGCGGTTGTTTCCGCGTATCGGCTTGTTGTTGACGCTGTTTCAAACGGCGACGAAGACGAGATACGGCGGAGCATTGAGCAGGGACAGGAAATTTTAAGGAATGATTTTGCCAGAACAAAAACGCAATATTTATTTAACGGTGGCGGTAATATTGACTGGTTGAATCCTGAACAGGATGGAGGAACGGGGATCAGCTTAGGAACTATTCAAAAAGTGAAAGGCGCAGGTGAAGAAAGATGCGCGTTGGTTACACCGCCGCGGGGTTTAACGCTTTCGGCGAGAGATTCTGTGCGAATTCATCATAGCGGGGATTCGGGGAGAGTTTCGCAGAAACTTACCTTTGCAGAAAAGGCGAAAACGGGTGGATACTGGATTTCAGTTCCCGAAGGTTCTACAGGCGATCACGTGTATTTGATACAAACAAAAGAAATGAGAAAGCGTTATGCGCCGGTGCTTACTCAAGTGTCGGGAGGCAAAGGCCCCGGCAGGGAGAAGGCGCCTTTTCCGCAGATACAGTTGCCGCACAGCGAAGAAACCGGCAAGAAATCCAAAAAAGGCGAGCTTTTTCCCGAAGGGCTTTATGTGTCGGTTTCGCGTCCTGAAGACTTTTACATTTTACAATCATCGCGCCCGCAAAGAGTTATGCTTGAACTTTCCAGAAAGAACGCGAGATATTTGTTATCTGACAATAAACCTCCCCTGCCGTTTAAACCGTCTGAAGTTATTTTAATTTTGGATCCGTTTTTCCCGCAAGCAATAGCTTCGCTATCGCGAGCAGACGGTTATAATAATGAAATATTGGCAGAAGAAATAGAACAGTTAATGGAGAGGGGTTACTATCAATATGTAGTGAATAATCCCGGGCATTTTTCGTTATTCAGAGAATTTAACAAGGCGAGATTGATCGCAGGGCCGTGGCTTTATATGTTCAATTCATGGTCGCTTTCATTTGTGTCTTCCTTAGGAGTTGACGCTTTTGTTTCGCCTCTGGAAAACAACAGGCAGAATTTAGAAAAAACGATAGGCAGTAACAAGAAACTGCGAAAACATTTTTTTACAACAGTTTTCGCATGGCCGCCGTTATTCAACATAAGAGCGGATTTAAGCAAAGCGCTAGGTTTAAACTCGTTTGCAGATAACAAAGACGAAGAGTTTTTGCTTTCTACAAGCTCGGAAGGAACAAAAGTTTACCCAAGAAAATATTTTTCGATAATCGATAAAATACCGTTTTTAAAAGAAGCGGGATTCGGGCGTTTCATAATCGATCTTTGCGGTCCTGTACTAAAAAAAACAAACTACAAGGATTTAATGCGCTCGGTTAGCGAAAACGCCGAAGGCACTCTCCAACCGCTGCCCAATTCAAGCCGTTTTAACTGGAAAGACGGTTTTTATAAAATCAAAGAATAAAACATTCTAATATTATATTTTTACAATCACATTTACATCTGCCGTTAAAACGGCAGATGTAAACAGACTAGAATGCCACCGCTTCAAGCTCCTTACCTGCCATTGCCATTGCAGGTTCGCCGTCCTCTTCACCTGCAAAATCATCGTCATCGAAGGAAGTATCCGCTGGAGCTCTTGCATCCTTTCTAAATTCGGGACGGAACTCAACATGTTCCGCTACAATGCTCACCCGTGAGTGCGATTTACCTTCGGGATCATTCCAGCGGCTTTGTTTTAAGCGTCCCACAACGCGCACCCCTCTGCCTTTTTTGCCTTTGGAATAACAAACTTCAGCCAGCTTAGCCCATGTTTCCACATCGAAGAATGATACCTCCTTTTCGTAAGCAGCGTTAGTGTCCTGCTTGTAATAGCGGTTCGACGCAATGCTCAAAGAGCAAATCTGCGTCCCTTTTGTCGTCGATCGAAGTAACGGGTCTCTGACCAGATTGCCTTCGATCAAAATGGAATTGAGGTTGTTCATACACATCCTCCTAATTAAGTTCCGGCAGCGGTCTGCCGCCGGCCAAGAATTTTTCATAGAAGAAAAAAACTTAGATAC
>WQRN01000059.1 GCA_009786715.1 Treponema sp. | reverse complement strand
TTATTATCTATTCTGGTGATATACTCCGGGATTCCGCCGCAAATACCGTAAAGAGTAATTTTTTCGGTTTGATTAAATCCCGGGAGCATTTTTGCGCATTCATAATATTTAAAAGGCTCAATTTTAAATTGACAGGAACGACGACCGTAAAGAGGGCTTTTATAACCTAAAACTTGATTTTCCATGAATGACATTGACGAGCCGCAAAGAATTAAAAAAAGGCGGGAATTAGAATGATACTTGTCGATTAAAGATTGCAATAACGATGAAACCGCTCTATCGCTTTCAGCAAGATATGGATATTCGTCTATTACAAGAATAAGGCGTTTTTTCTTCGCGGCTTAAAAGCAATACTCAAATGCTTTGTAAAAAGAGGAGAAATAATTAATAGGCGCTTCAGGAGCCAGAACAGTCAATATTTGAATCGAAAGAAGTTCAAGGTTTTCCTTTGCTGTGGTTTCAGCGGCGGAGAAATATATCGAAATCTTATCTTCCCTGAACTTGTTAATAAGGGTGGTTTTTCCTACCCGACGTCTGCCGTAAAAAACCGCAAAATGGAAGGTATCTTCCTTGTAGTATCTTTCAAGGTTTTCTAGTTCCAATTCTCTTCCTGAAAACATCTATAATACCCCATATTGCTAATTGATTAATTACTAATTGTATAGTTAGTAATCCTCTAATTAGTAATTATAAGGTATTATTCCTGTTTGTCAAGAGAATCAATATTTTCGTCTGTTTCTTCTTCCTTACCAATCTCGTCCCATCGCTGCTGAATCGCGTTTACCGTAGCCTGCGCCGTGCGCCCCTCTTCGAAAAAAATGCGCAATTCTTCCAGAAAAACGGCTTCATACTCCTGCGCGTTGGGTCTGCCAGAGAAACTTTCAGCGATATTCGAAGCTAAAAAAATATCCCAGGCCTTGGAATAAAAGGCATCGTCCTGCACATAGTCGCCGGAAATAATGCTGGAGACCAGTCCGGGAACGGCCTTTAGTTCCTTGCAGAGAATCTGGCTTTTTTCAGCGAGAAAGGCAAGAAAATTCCATGCCTCATCGGGGTGGTCGGCGCCTGCGGAAATTCCGGCGTAAATGGCGGAAATGCCGATGGCGTACCTGCCGCCTGTGCCTGCGCTGGGAACGGTTGTAATGCCGAAAGCGTCGTCTCCCATTCGCTCTCTTAAAAACGGAATCGCCTGAGTGGAGGCAATCATCATCGCGGTTTTGCCTTCGGCAAATTCCGCTACACGCTGATCGCCTGTCGTTTCAAAAATATCCGGCGCAAGCAGATTGTCGCGGTTAAGCGTTCCAAGGAAAGAGATGTCGTTCGTAATGGCGCGCGTGTTCAAAGAGGGCTTTTCTCCGTTTGCCCAGAAATTGCCGCCGGCTGTCCAAATCCATGAAAAAATATCTCTGGACAGGGCATGATGATCATCAGAACTTAGACTGATGGCCGCGCCGGCTGCGCCGGCGCCGCCGCGGGAAACCGCTCTTGCGTAGGTGATAAATTCTTCGCGGGTTTTGGGTGGGTGGTCAAAGCCGGCGGCGGTGAGGATATCGATGTTATAAAACAACATATCCATAAAGGAGACGAGAGGTATTGCCAATTGCCTTGTGCCGGACTCATAATTGGTAAAAGAATTTAACTCCATAAGCGCGTTATCGGCCGCAAAGATACTGTAATCACCTTCGTTTAAAAAAAGAATGTGGGGCTTAACGGCTGTGTCATAAGCCATCCTGATCCGGATATCGGGATACTTCTCTTCAAATTCCAATAATAAATCTTCCATAAACCCGCTTCCGAATAGATCCTCGCAATTCGGTGATATAAACAAACTTACCTGCTTGGTTTCAAGTTCCTTTTTAGATGAGAAATTAAAGATCAATGGAACAATAATCATGAAAAACAGGACAAGAATGATAAAAACATCTATTTTATTAGCCGCAAGTGCATTTTTTAAGAAATGCAGGGTTTTTATAAGAAAATGCGCGGTTATTGCATACAAGAACCGCAGTAAATCAAGTATCGACTTTTTTAAGTTTTTAATGTAAATCTTAATAATGCTGGCTTTTTCTAAAAGATTCATTTACACGCTCTCCAATAAAATCTGGCAAAGAAGTACCGGGGGCTTTCGCGAAGAAAAATTGACAGTAGACTTTGCAAAGGTAAAAAAATCCCCTTTTGATATTAAATCAGAATCCGCGTATAATGCCTATCTGTCAAAAGACTCGTTCACCCTAGGATTAAAAAAACCAAACTGTATCGCGTGGATAAATATGCCCGAACGCGAATTTGAGGATCACGCAATAGAAGCAAAAATACGTCTGGAAAGCCTTGAAAGCTATGCCGCGGCAGGGATTATTTTCCGTATGGCAGACGACGAATCTTACTATATGGCGCTGGTTTCCAGTAAAGGATATTTCCGCCTTGACGCTGTAAATAATAATACGCCGAAAACGCTTATCGCATGGACGGATATCCCGGAGTTTGACGGCGTAAATATCAACATGAAAATAATCGCTTACGGCTGCAACATGGTTTTTCTAGTTAACGATAAATGGCTTGGAGAAATCAGCGACGATTCCCATGAATACGGCGGTCTGGGTTTTGCGCTGGCTTCGTACGAAACATCCGAAGATGATTCTCCTGCAGATGAAGAAATGGACAATTACATTTGTAAAACTCATCTTGATTCTATCACCATTGATACTCGTATAAAAATTATCGAACAGGAATTTAATAAATGGACAGACGATTCCAATATCAATGCCGAAGGACGGTTAAGGTTTGCCGAAACTCTCGCGGCAATGGATGAACCCGCAAAAGCGCTGGAACAAATTACAAAAGCGTGGAAACGAAGAGATGAAGTGATCCGCACTGTTTCCGCTACTGCCGCGATAAGGACAAAAAAAGAACTGCTTTTCGCGTCGCGTCTTTCGTTTCGCCTTGGGCAATTTAAAGAAGCGGAAGAATATATTGATTCCATTCTTGATCAATGGGCTAACACCGCCGAAGGCAAGATGGCGCACGCGGAAAAAATCAGAATACTGAACGAACTTAATAGATATAAAGAATTAAAACAATTTGTAAAAAAACATTCATTGAATATAAGCAAAGATATAAATTTTTACGCAATAATGGGAAAATGTTATTGGGAATTGAAAGATTATAAAAATTCAGCAAACGCATGGGGTAACGCGTTTGAATTAATCCGTGAAGATAAAGATAGTTCAGATAAAAACGCTTACGGTGTTTACGCTGTTAACGCCGCAAAAGCTTATGAACTTGCGGAAAACATTTCAACTGCGCTGGCGCGTTATATCGATGCCGGCAAATTTTTCCTGAATAATGATAATATACCGGAACTCGCGGCAGTTATGCCAAAACTTGCGCTGCTCGGAGAAAATAACTGGGAAGCCCGCTCTCTTGCCGGGAAATGGGCGTACAGCATCGAAGACTACAACAGGTGCTCAAAAGAATTTGAAATTGCGGATAAACTCAGATGCGCCATCAGGCCAAGACCGAAGGCGGATCCTGCGCTTTATTATTTATGGGGACTGGTTCATCACATTAAAGGTAAAAGAAAATCCGCTATTACCCTTTTAAAAAGAGCGGTAAAACTTGCCCCGGACTATGAACTCTTTCGCCTTAAACTTGAAGAGTTTACGGCGGCGGACGAGGAAGCTAATAAATGCAAATAATAGATTTCGCGGATTTTCTGGAAAACGGCATTCCGCTTGAAAATAAAAAATCCGCGGTGACAGTCGGCGTTTTTGACGGCGTTCATCTAGGTCATCAGAAATTGATTAATAATGTTGTTTCGCATGACTTAAACCTGACGCCGGTTGTTGTTACTTTTAAAGAGAATCATAAGATTGGATCAGAGAACATTCAAAGTTTCGAAGAAAGAACGGCTGCGCTGGAAAAACTGGGAATAAAAATAATGATTGTCATTGATTTTACGCAGGAGTTCAAACGCATGCCGGGAGTTGAGTTTTTAAAAATACTGCTGAAACGCGGCAGCATCGGCTATTTCGCGGTAGGCGAAGATTTTTCCTGCGGTTATCAGCTGGACACAGACGCAAAGGCAATTAAAACTTTTTTTGAATCGCATAACATTGCCGCGGGAATTGTGCAGGATGTAATGGAAGATTCATTGCCTGTCAGTTCAAGCCGTATACGTGAAGCAATCGCCGCAGGAAATATAAAGCTGGCGGAAAAAATGCTGGGGTACGCTTTAAAGGAGCGCAGCCAATGAGAAACACCAAAATATTTTTATATTTATTAATCCTTTTTATTATATTCAACGCGGAGCTGTCCGCAGATGAAACAGCAGAAACAGCCGAAGCCGTTGAAAATACCGCTCCTTTCAGAATCGGAACAGGAGCCGGCTATTCATTCGCCGGGTACAGAGAAGAAACAGATCTGCCGCTTAACAGATATGTAAATTCTTTTGTTTTTATTATTGACGGTAATATTGAAAAGGATAAATTTATATATTCATTTAATACAAGCTTCTTATTCGGAAAAACCAACGCGATAGAAATAAATGCAAACGAAAATTATTTTACTTATTATCAGAAGGAATCCAATTTTATAAGAGCTTCTCTGGAAAACGCTCTGGATTACCGTTTATGGGGAAATAATAAGTTTCCCGGGTATCTTGGCGGCGCATTGCGCTGTGATGTCTATTTTATAAATTTACCGGAAACGTTTTATTACAACTTAACAGCCGCGATATCGCTTAATGCGCATATTACCCAGAAATGGCATATTAATGAAAAAAATACATTGATTTTTTCCGCGAGCTTTCCCATTTTTGGATATGCTGTCAGACCTCCTTATTACGGACTTCTTTACTCACCGATGGATTTAGAAAAAGATTTTATAAGTCTGCATAATTATTGGGCGCTTTTTTGTGACGTGAAATATCAATATAAGATAAACAGTTTACTTTGTTTTTATTCAAATCTCGGCATTGAACTCTCACATATTAATTTTCCTCAGCCGAGAAAAGACGCGCTGATTCGTTTAAGCGCCGGAGTTTCATTTATTTTTTAGGAGAATGAAATGAAAATTATGAAAATACCGGCTCTATTGTTTATCATTGCGCTGTTATCATCATGCGAATTATTATTAGGATCTGAACCGGATACAAGCCCTGCGGGAATTTTAAAAAATCTCTGGGAGGATTTTAACAACATTTACGCGTATTTAGACATCAGAATGAGCCATAATTTAAAATACAATGACTGGGATGACGTGTATAATAACAGCACAAACGGATACGCGGCAAAAATACGATCTGACATGTCTGAAGCGCAGCTTTTCAACGTATGCGAGGATATGTTAAAACAATTAAATGATCCGCATGTAGTATTGTATATGCCGGGAGATGTCGCTTACAGTTATACGAGCAATAATAGCAGCTCCAGCGGCGCGTTTAATCCTGATAATGTAAAAAAATTTCTTGAGCATGGAGGAAAAGATCAATATATAAATTTTCTATACGGAGTATTTATTACAGGATTTTCTGAACCGCGCATCGGCTACATTAATATATTTGAATTTATAGAAAGCGGCGAAAATTCCGGACAGGAACACTGGGGAAAATCGATCGATAAAATTATAGCTGAACTTTCCGATACAAAAGCAATTGTTCTTGATATCCGCGGCAACAGAGGGGGGCATATATACGCTATGGAGTATATTGCGGCGCGCTTTGCCTCCGCGAAAAAAAGTTATATGAAGGCCAGCATGAAAAACGGGCCGGGAACAAACAATTTTAACACTCCCAGAACTCATATAATAATACCTTCCAATTCAAATTATACTAAACCTGTTGTATTATTAACTGATCAGGATACTGTCTCAGCCGCGGAAAGGTTTACTCTGGCTTTACGGACACAAGATCACGTAACACACGCGGGAACAGCAACGCGCGGCGCTCTGTCCATTCGGGTTGAACGATCTATGGTAAACGGCTGGGTTTATTCGATATCGCCGGAAAAAGTAACAGATATGAACGGAAGAATATATGAAGGAATCGGCATATCTCCCGATTTGCAATATATATTCGCAAGCGATGAAAATGACAGCCAAATTGTTAAAGCCAAAGAACTGGCTGTTAGTTTAAGTAAATAAAGGATGTTTATACATGAAAAAGATTTGTTTTAGACTAACAGCGGCAATGATTATCATTTCGGCGGTTTTATTTTTTGCTTGTGATAATCAAAGCAGCTCGGACGAAAACAATTACAGCATTATTGATGTTTTCGCTAACGGTTCCGAAAACACAGTGACAACAAAATTGACAATTATATTTGACAGAGAAATACCGGATCTTACGGCTGATGATATAAAAATAAACGCTTCTATTCCGTTAATAAAAGGCATCTTAGTAAAAACCGATGATAATACTTATGATCTTGAATTAGTTCCCGGAAGAACAAATACAATCAGAATAGGATTGGATCCCTATCGCGGTTTTACAGGCTGGAGCGCGAAAACCGTGCGTGTAACTGCTGGTTTCTATTTTAATGGAACGGCGAATTTAACCATTATAGGTTATGGATTGCCCGTGAATCAAAATACAATAATAATTCCTGATAATATCGCCGGAATGCCTGTCATTGCCATCGGAGACAACGCATTTCAATCCAGGCAATTAACCGATATTATTATTTCCAATACCATTATAAGTATCGGAAACGGAGCGTTTTATAATAATAGATTGTCAAATCTGGACGATATTATTCCAAACAGTGTAAAAGAAATTGGAAACAACGCATTCGCGAATAATCAATTAACAAGCATAAAAATTCCTGTCAAACTTGAAAGTATCGGGAACGGCGCGTTTGCCGGCAACCAAATAACTGAATTGGAATTTTTCAGAGAAGAAGAGGAAGATGAGGAATTAACGCCTCTTCCTATAACAAAACTTACTCGTTTTTCAGGATTTAACAATAACGCGTTAACAACCGTAGAAATACCAATAAGCGTCAAAGAAATAGGAGAAAATGCGTTTGCGTATAACCAAATTGAAAATATTTTAACTTGGGTTATAAGAAAAGATATTAACAGTTACGCTACAAACATAACCGCCTATCAAGACGGCGCATTTATGTATAATCAACTGAAAAAGATCAGATTTTATGAAGGCACCGCAGTAATTGGCAAAAATGCTTTCTGCAATAACCAAATAAAAGAAGTAATATTCGAAGGCACGATTACTTCTATTGGAAGCAGCGCTTTTGCATATAATAAAATAGAAACTATCACGATTCCAAATGAAATTATCACAATAAACGAAGGAACATTCCGCGACAATCAACTGACAGAGGTTAATTTTTCAAAGAACGTAAAAAATATCAACAGTGAAGCGTTCAGAAACAATCAATTAACGGAAATTAATATTCCCGATAATGTTACCTACATCGGAAATGAAGCATTCAGAAATAATCGATTAACAAAAATTACTATTGGAAAAAATGTTATATTGGGTATTGCTTCTTTCGGCGATGGTTTTGAGAAAATTTACAACACAAAAAAAGAGGCGGGAATATATACCCGGGAAAACCCTGAAAGCGTTGAATGGACTTTTACTGTTATAAATGACGATGAAGAGGAAGATGAACTGGACATTGAACCCTGAACTCTTTCCTTATTTATAAAAATCATGTTATAATCATTAATTATCAAAGAGGAGAGGTTTATGGACAAAGAAACCGAACAAATGCTGAAAAACACGGCAAAAGAAATCAGAAAAATGACAATCGAGGAAATCGGAAACCTGGGAACAGGTCATATCGGAGGAGCCATGTCTAT
>WQRN01000058.1 GCA_009786715.1 Treponema sp. | reverse complement strand
CGAAGGCGGAGCCTTCCGCAGCACCGTGATAAAAGCCGTAGAAGCCGCCTGGAAACGCTCAATAGAGTTGGGATAAACCGCCGATATTGTAATATGCGCCGGGTTCTTCTCTTTCTTCCATTATTCGCATCAATTTTTACTCCTCTTTTCGCACAAGGACATGAACAGTGGCAATATTCTGATGTTATCCGCGGCGAAGTAGTTATAGATTATGAGCCAATCTACGCAGGCCATATAGACGAAGAATACCCTCTCAGCGCCGAGGCGGCAGGCAGGAGGGCTCTGGAAGAAATGGCCCTGTTTTTTTCCGCGATGATCTACGGCTGGTCTTTCAATTATGAAGTTGGAGAGCGAGCAAGAAACATCGCTGAACTTTTAGAACTTGAACCTTGCGGCGAAATAAAATGGGGCGATTCTGGTCTTAAAGTAACTGAAACAGAAATCAGGGATATGAACTTAAGGGTATGGGCGGATTATAATTTAAATGATTCACAGCAAAAACGCATGCAGGTGTGGCGCACAGGAATGATCAGAAACGCGCAGGCTACAGGTTACGGCCCTTCGTTTCTGGAAGAATACCCCGGCTGGACCGCGGTTAAAAAAATGGCGCTTGAAGATTCTGCGAGAGCTGCTCTGCGCGCGGCATTAAGAGGCAGCGAAAGAAACCGGCCGAAAGAGGTAACAGGGTTCATCAGCCTTGCGTCATTTCCTCGCTATTACATAGATTCCGGGCGCTGGTCTGTTTTCGCGCGTTTCAGAGTGCAGATAACAAATATAATACCTTTTGCGGCTTATTAAAATCAGTGCGTTTCTGTTTTAGGTTTAATTTGATACTGAGACATATTCTTTCCGCGGACAATAGCGCAATTTCTCCCGTTTCCTTTCGCTGAATACAAAGCCTTATCCGCCAAATCGTAGAGTTCCTCAAAATTTTTAGACTCTCCGCATTTATCAATATATACGCCGATGCTCATTGTTACATATTCAGAAGCGTTGGATTTTTCGTGCGGAATTTTTAACGCCTTTATTAATTTAGTTACGCGGTTAATCACGGCGTCTACATGGGAAATATCTTTTTCGAACCAAAGCAGGGCAAATTCTTCACCGCCGACCCTTGCGCAGTAAACACCCATTGTTTTATTAAGCCTGATAAGAGCTTCGCCGATTGCGCGCAGGCAGTCATCGCCTTTTGGATGCCCGTAAAAATCGTTGTAATATTTAAAGAAATCTATATCCGAAATGGCAACGCACAGATAATCATCCGAAGATCTGTAATTAGTTAAATATCTTTGGAAAGTCTGTTCAAAATCGCGGCGGTTTCTTAACTTGGTTAATTCATCTATCGTGCTTTGATCCAGATACTTGTTGCGCTCCTCTTCCATTTTCCATGCGTTTAATTCCGACACTAAGCGCAGCATTGTAATGCGCCAGCATATGAACAGGCTTATAAGAGCGGAAAATATTACATTGTAAATATCAACTATATATATACCGGGCTCTTTTAAAAGAACTGCAGATGCAATAAAAACAGCGGTCGCGCTTGCTATCAAACATAAATTAAAAACAGGGGAGCTGTAAAACAAAAACAGCGAGCAAACAAGAAGCGTCATAAAAGTTACCGTGTAGTGTTCGCGGTTCATCAATACGCCTGTAAAAATGCCGAAGAAAACAACGTTTATAAAAAACAGGATGATAAGGATATATACTTTTCTTTTATTCTCAGGCCTCTTCTGCTGATTAATCAATCTGATATTGCGGTTCGCAATAATAAAAAGTATTAAACTGAAAAAAGCTATAACCAAATAAGCCGCGGCTTCGTGGATATTGCGGTTCACTAACAGGGGAAAACATGAAAAAAGCACAGCTAGAACTATCGCAAGAACATTACCTATACGCAGGTTGTAAAGATTGTTCTTATGTATTCTTTCCATACATTCATGATATTGATCGTATCCAAGAGAATAATAACGCCATAAAGTGAACAACTTTTTCATTAGGTTTATTTCTTCCCCGAATACAGGGTAAATTCCATCTTTTCTTTGTTCTGCGAAAGCATACTAAGCCATAAATTCTTCTTCTTTGTGATTTCTTTGCTTTTACGCCCGACACTTCTTAACTTTTCATAAATCTGCGAGCCGTTCTTTGCGGCAAGCCATGTTCTATAATGCTCCGCCTGGAAAATTACATTCGCTTTTTCTTCAACTTCTTTATCGATGTGTCTTTCGTACGCGTTTAAAAGAAGCTGGTACTTTTCCTTGATTCCCCTGAGATAATCTAAAATTAATCTGTCGAATGACGGAAGTTTCTCGCTGAGATCCACAAGATGAGACAAATATTCCACCGCAAGATAATAATCTTCGTCTCTGCAATACGCTTTTAAACCATGCCTGCACAGCTGCACATAAGATTCATTATCGATTGAAGTCATGCCAAAAATGGAAACAGGGGATGTTACGGTAAATTTCGGCATGGATATCGCTACCTTTGTAAGCAGTTCCATAATATCCTGATAAATGCGCTGTTCCCACAAATTTTCGCGGATGGACGAAAAAAGTTTTGTCATGTCTTCGGCGAATTGTTCTTTGTAGCGCTCGTTCTTGTCAAATACAACTTCGCAGGTTGGAATCATAACTCCTTTAAATTCAATGTGCCCTGTGTCAAAGAAGTAAAGCGCGTTATTCTGGGCGAGCGTGCAGGTAGCCGCCGCGTTTTCTTTTTCATAGTTCATCAATACCTGCTTTGCAATCATGATTCTGGAATCGTGAGGTGAAAGTTCATTGGCTCTTGTCTGAAGCCTCGCGCCTGAATTAAGAAGGAACCCCGCGAGATTTCCCCTCTCTGTAATGATCAAAGGGCTTTGGGTATTGCCCCCTGTGATTCCGGCGGTAATTTTAAAAATGGGAAGCGCGTCAGCCTTTTCGCCGCGCTTTGTGATAATCGCTGGATCATTTACAACATTGGTTTTGCAGAAATAATCGATAATGCAAAGCGTAACCATAAGCGCGTCGGTGGCGCTCGCGGCTACCACAACCATTTCATCTCCGCGCTCTCTTTGGCTTATCGCTCCGCACTGAGTTGAAATACGTTTAATTTCATTTTCGATCGCCCAGTCAAGATTGTGCATCATCGAAAGATTCTTTCTGGACTCCATGCAAAATTTAGTATAACCGTGGATATCCAGCATGGCGACATAAAGGTTGGAAATTTGAAGCGTCTTTTTTAAATCTCCGGCTTCAGGAAAATCCTTGTCGGGGATAACCATTTCCTTCCAGAGTTTTTTATGAGTGTTCGGACATATAGCGGAAAAGAAACCCCAGTTTGTGCGTTTTAAAAGCAGGAAGGCCTTCATGATAACGGCATGCGTCCATTTATCTTTTAGCACAGGCTGAATCAGTTCTCTGAGTTTTGAAAAAGTGATAATTTCTTTAGAAACTATCTTATCGTAAAGAAACGAGAAAAACTCATACTCTGACATTCCGCTGTTATATTCGCTAATGTTTTTCACTTGTTTACCTAGTGATTATTATACTATACACTTAAATAAAATAACAGAGATAAAATTGAGAAAAATGTTGTTAATCCGGCAGAATTAGGATATAGTTAGATTAAGGAAATATTATGGAAACCGCCGCCGCTTTGAACAATTCCGCCGTTGCGCTTACAGAAGCGAACAAGCCATTTGAAGCGATCCCCCTGTTCCGAGAAGCGTTAATTTTAGAGCCTGAGAACCCCCTTTTGTGGATGAATCTGGGAATAGCTCAGCAAAAAACAGGGGAATACACGCAGGCAATCGATAGTTTTCAGCGTTCACTCGTAATAGACGGCAATATTGCCGAGTCATGGCATTCCATGGGACTTATTTACTATGAATTAAACGAGTTTGAGTCAGCCAGAGAGTGTTACCTGTCGGCGCTTAAAATTACAGACAATGATCCTAAAATATGGAACAATCTAGGCGTTGTGTATTTTAACAGCGGTGATTTCGAAGATGCGCGAGTCTGTTTTGAAAAAGCAGTAAGTCTCATCCCTCAATATATTGACGCATTAATAAATCTCCGCGATACATGCCGGGAACTCGGCGATTACCGAGCCGCAGCCGAATTTGAACGGGTCATATCTGGTTTAGAATATAACGTCCAGGAATAATATTTTATATGAAAGTACTCTATGTAGCCGAGCTTGTCGGCAAGGCTGGAGTTTATACATTAAAAAAAGCTCTTAAAGATTTAAAGACAAGGTACCGGTGGGATTTTTTAATTGTCTGCGCCGACGGAGCGACAGGCGGAAACGGTCTTGGCAGAAGCCATGCGGCTTACATTCACAAAATGGGCGCAAATGCAATTACCCTCGGCGAGTGCTGCTTCTATAAAAAAGATTTAACAGAAAATATTGATAAATGCTCGTATGTCCTGCGCCCGGAAAATCTCAATATTGAAGCTCCCGGCATCGGTTCAAAAGTTTTTAACGCAGGCGGTGAAAAAATTGCCGTTGCGGTTTTCATAGGTCAAAATTGTTTTAACAGGATTCACCCGAACAACCCTTTTACTACCCTTTCGCCTGTGCTTGAACGCCTGCGAAAACAAACTCCGTATGTTGTTGTTGATTTCCACGCGCAGGCAACCGCCGAAAAGAAAACATTTTTTTACGCCGCAGACGGTTTATGCTCCGCGGTAATCGGATCGCACATCAGAGTACAGACCGCGGACGAGACAATCATGCCGGGGGGAACAGCGTTTATAACCGACGCGGGGCGGACAGGCAGTCAGCAATCCATTGGCGGCTGCGAGATTAATTCGCGCGTAAAGGAATATTTAACAGGTATACCCGACTGGACCCGCGACGCGTGGGAAGCGCCGCAGCTGCAAGGCGTATTTTTAGACATCGGCAAGGACGGTAAAACTCAATTGATAGAACGCGTGCGCTTTGGGATTGATTTAAAACCGGAAGCCGAAGGCGATTAAGTCCCTTCTTTTACAATTTCTATTCTGACGCCGTCGTTTTGATCCGGCTCGTCTTTCGGCGGAATTGTTACGCGCAATATTCCGTTTTTGTAAACCGCTTTTACCTTCTCCTGCGCATATTTATCCAGAGGGACAAAGTATTTCTGCTTTTCGATATCTTTCATTTTAAGGCGGCGTTTAAAGTAGCGCACATTCTCTTCGGCATTAAATCTTGTCTGGCTGTCTTCCTCCGCGCCCGAGCTTCCGATTTTCGCGGTGAAAACCATGTAATCGCCCTGGAAGGAAAGACTAATATCTTTTTCATCAAAACCGGCAAGCGCGAATTCAAAAACCAAAGACTTGTCTTCAGTCATAAAAACATTCATCGGCGGGTATGAATAATTAGGATAAAAGTCGGTGTTTTCGTCGAAGAACTGTTTAAATATGAACGGCTCCTGGGAAAAATTTCCGCTGCCGCCGCAGTTGTTAAAGTTCCTGTGGAACTCACTGTTAAACTTCTGGGCTGCATCGAATATTTCATCGAAAATACTTCCCAAATCCATGTAATTTCTTGTGCCTTTCATAAAAAACTCCTTGCGCGAACGCTTTCGCCGTTCACTAAATCAAATACATCCCCATACGGGCGATGTTTATGAACCATTAGGCTCCATGGTTAAATTTACTAAAGATTAGCTGAAAAGTCAAATGAAATGTTAATATCCTGAGGCACTGTTTCCAGAGAGCAGTTTTACGGCGGAACTTGTCCCGATTCTCGAAGCTCCGGCATTTATAAACATTTCAAGGTCGTCTCTGGTTTTAACGCCGCCTGCCGCCTTGATTTTTACGTCTTTCCCAATGTGTTTCTTAAAAAGCTCCACATCCGCGAGAGTCGCCCCGGCTGTGCCAAATCCCGTTGAGGTTTTTATAAAATCAGCTCCTGCCTCGGTTACGATAGCGCACATGCGGATTTTTTCCTCTTCTGTAAGGTAACACGTTTCGATAATCACTTTTAATATTTTTTCGCCGCAGGTTTTTTTAATTAATTTAATTTCCTCAAGCACAAAATCAAAATTGTTATTTTTTACATCGCAGACATTTATTACCATGTCTATTTCGTTAGCGCCGCTTAAAATCGCGCGTTCGGCTTCCATAACTTTCGCAGCGGTGATTGAATAACCAAGCGGAAACCCGATTACCGTACAGATGTTTAAATCTTTATATTCATTATTGATTGGTTTCACATAACAGGGGGGAACACAGACTGAAGCGGTTTTAAATTTAATAGCTTCTTCGCAGAGGGTTTTTATTTCCTCCCGCGAAGAAGTCATTTTTAACAGAGTGTGATCAATTCTTGATAGAATTTCAGCATCTGTCATACTATTAAATCTTATTAATCGCCATTAACACAAAATATACAAGGAACAGCGCAGAGGCGCCGATTATGATTGTGTGCACTTCTTTTATCTTGTTATTAAAGAGTTTAACAATTACATAGAAAATAAAGCCCGCCGCGATACCGAAAGAAATGTTATACGCAAATGTCATAACGGCGATTGTAAGGAACGCCGGGATCGCCTCTTCCAAGTCTTTCCATTGAATGCCGATAAAAGATTCCGACATCATAATGCCTACGATGATCAATATGGGCGCTGTCGCCTGAGCCGGAGCCATGCCGAACAGCGATACTAACGGAAGACAAATCAGGAATAAAAGAGCCGTTACAACAGATGTTAAACCAGTGCGTCCGCCTTCGCTGATACCGGAAGCGCTTTCGATATAGGTTGTTGTGTTGGAAGTGCCGAACAGCGCGCCGATTGAAGTGGCGGTCGCGTCAGCGAATAACGCCTTATCCATTTTTGATTTAAAACCTTTTGATTCAAACAGGGCTTTTTCATCATCATCATCAAAGATACCGTGTTTTCTTCCTGTTCCGATCAATGTGCCGATTGTGTCGAATGTGTCTGTAAGGCTGAAAGCAAAAATTGTAATTAATACAATAAACACCCTTCCGTCCGCAAAGAGGGTTTTAAAACCAATCTCACCGAAGAAAGCAAACGACACTTCGCCGAAACCGGAAAGCGCGGACATGTCAAAAAGTCTTTCAGGAACATGGGTTATTCCCATCGGGATGCCAATCAGCGTCGCGGCAACAATGCCGATTAACATCGCGCCTTTTACTTTGAGCTGCATCATAATAATAGTAACCGTAAGACCGATAAGCGCAAGAACCGGGCCGGCGGAATTAAACTTGCTTAGTTCGGGTACAGCGTCCGCGCCGTGGGTAAAACCCGGGGAAGTAGAAACAAAGTTAATAAAACCAGCGTTTTTAATACCGATGTAAGCGATGAAAAGACCGATACCTCCGCCAATCGCAAGTTGAAGCGATTTAGGAATTGATTTAATAATTGCCTTTCTAAGACTTGTAACTGTAACAATTACGTTAACAATACCGCAGATAAAAACCATGGCAAGCGCTTCCTGCCATCTGAACCCTAACGCTCCGCATACTGTGTATGCAAAAAAAGCGTTTAACCCCATGCCGGGCGCTGTCGCGTAAGGAACCTTCGCGACCAAACCCATAATGAGAGTTCCAACAGCAGCTGCGATAATTGTAGCGACAAACACGCCGCCCCAGCTCATCGGGTTATCTTCAGTTCCCGCAATCGCGAGTATACTTGGGTTTACAAACATGATGTACGCCATTGTAAAAAATGTCGTAAATCCGGCTAAAACTTCAGTCTGTACATTTGAACCGTTTTTGGTTATTCCAAAAAATTTATCCATAAAATAACAAATCCTCCTATATACGCAGTCTTAACGGCGTATATAATTATTTAACGTATAACGGGCGTTCTACATATTTCGTATGCAGAAGTTTGTGCGCCTTGTGTCCGCCGGGTTCGCCAAGGAATTCCTTGTAAACCTGCCCTATAAACGGATTCTGATGCGAACAGCGGTACTGCGATTTTTCATCGTCTGTGTATACGCCGCCTGTGCGCTGTTTGCGAATTTCATCTGTGCAGCCGTAGGGCTGTCCGCCGCCTGCGATACATCCGCCCCTGCACGCCATTACTTCTACAAAGTGATAAGGCGGCTCTTTACCCGCTTTCAGCGCGGCGCGGATTTTATCCAATACAGCCGCGATATTTCCCATCTGGTGAGCGACCGCGATGCGAATTTTTGTGCCGTTACCGAAATCAACTTCGCCTTCTTTAACGCCGTCCAAGCCGCGCGCAGGTTTAAAGTTGACATCGGCAAGTTCTTTCTTTGTAACAAGGTAGTACGCGCTGCGAACAGCAGCTTCCATTA
>WQRN01000057.1 GCA_009786715.1 Treponema sp. | reverse complement strand
AAAAAATTGAAATTAACAAAAATCAGAACAATAGAACTTTTCGCGGTAATAATTGTTCTTATCATTCTTGTCGTCATCTTCCCTCAAAATACGATATTCATCATTTTCTCGATGTACGCCGCATCCGGTATTTTATTCTACGTTCCGCGGATCATTATTAAAAGAAGAAGTAAAATGAAAGCAGAAACCGAGGATGACGAAGCCGGAGTTGATTGATCCAGTTTTAGCGCTTTTAATTAAAATTTATAATTCGCGAAATAAAACCCTAACATTAAAATATTAGTTTTTTCTCAACAATTTATCCTTGGAGGAAAACTATGAAAAGAATTATTGGATTTGCATTTGCAATGGCTTTAACAGCGTCTGCGGTTTTCGCGCAAAATTTAACATTGGGCGGTTATTTTGGCAGCGGATTGGGAATGGTAAAAACAGGAAATGAAGATCCGTTTTTAAAAACATTCAGCGTCGATTCTGACAGCCCCGGCTACAGGTTTCGCTTAAACGGTTCATATTTGAATGAACCAAAAAATGCGGGTTTTAGATTCAGAATTCAATCACAAAGAACATTTAATACGAGCACAAGTGTTAGTGTCAGCGGATCGGGAACTACTCAAGAAGAGGAAAATCATACGCACGATTTTTCGTTTTCAGGAAACGGCAGTGTTAATCTCGGCGGTATGTATTTTTCAATGCCTTTTGTTTACGGTTTTATAAACTTCTTTGAAAATAAATTAAGTTTCAGCGCAGGTATAGTAGATGACAGTTCCTGGCAGACAGCCGATTGGTGGTTTAATGATGATGCAGGCGAAGGTTTGGGCGTATTTATAAAATTGAATCCGTTTGAAGGGTTTAATCTTGGACTTGGCGCTTATACCGTTACTCAATTAGGCGGCGGCGCGAACAATGTCTTAGGGCGCAATATTAATTCCAGAGTTTACCTTGAAGATATAAAATACAGCGCCGGTTTATCATATACTTTGAAAGATGTTTTCTATATCGGAGGCACTTTCCGTACCGAGAACACAGCCGGAGGCGGCACTACAACAAGAAATACAAATACAGATGGCAGAAATATCGGAGGTACGATAGATGAAAATAAAAATTCCAGTATGTTCGTCGGTGATTTACGGCTTCTTGCAGTTCCGAATCTTACAGCCGTTGTGGCAATAGCGGCTGATAATATTCAGGATTTCGGCAGCAACGGTCTTATGTTTATATCTGAAACTTTTGCCTATAAAATCGACAAGTTAAATTTGGGATTAAACGCTGTGCAATTCCTGTATCAAAATGACAAAGACACAGGTTTGCTTTTTAATTTATGGGGCAGTTACACGTTTGACAGCGTTGTTCCTCGTTTGGATTTAGTGTATTTTATTAACGGGACGAGTCACAATGCGGTAACTGCGCAAGCGTCCGCAAATCCTAATTATCACCGCAGAGGTTATGCTCCTCTATCAAGCGCGGCGGAACATTCTGTATTAAGCATTAGACCTTCTGTTAGGATCAATCTCGACGGAAGAACGCATTTTGAAATTGGTAATGTTACGCATATTGATTCAGCGAAGACAAACATTATTAACTGGAATGATTCAAAAGAACGCATTACCAATGTATTTTATATCGATTATAAATGGAGTTTTTGAAAATGGGCAGAAACCTAATTAATTATTTTTTTACATTAATTAAACAAAATTTTAACAAATGTAATGCATATTGTACCCAACATTTTTATAAGGAGAATTATTATGAATAAAAAAATTATTTTTTCACTGGTTTTATTATCATTTGGTATTTTATTATTATTTGCGGCATGTGATAAACAAGAATCAATCAGCGCTTCACCGCTTACTGTTAATGGAAAGGCAAAGTATGTGTTTCTGTTTATAGGCGATGGTATGTCAATGGCTCAGATCAACGCCGCCGAAGTGTTCTCTACAGCGCGCCAGTCAAGCGATATTGAGATAACCCGTCTTAGGTTCACAAAGTTTCCGGTAGCGGGACTTACAACAACGCATGATGCCGGAACTTTTATTACCGATTCCGCTTCCGCCGGAACCGCGATTGCTTCTGGTAAAAAAACGCTCAGCGGCGTTATTAACATGGATCCTGGCAGGAAACAGAATTTTAAAAACCTTTCCCAATATGTATCGGAATCGGGAAGGAAAGTCGGCATTGTTACAACAGTTACGCTGAACCATGCAACTCCCGCGTCATTTTACGGATCAGTTCCTTCACGCGGCGATCTGTATGATTTAGGAGTTCAGCTTGCCAATAGCAATATTGATTATATCGCAGGCGGCGCTTTAGCTCAGCGCAGGGGAAAAAACGGCGATCAAAAAGACGCGATAGAAATCGCGGTTTCTAACGGCTTTACTTACGTTGATACTAAAGCCGGTTTTAACGCGCTGCGTCCCGGCGTGGGAAAAGTGATCAAAGTAAATGAAGTATTACAGGATTCTGAAGCGATGCCTTATGAAATCGACCGTAAAAGCGGAGATCTTTCTCTTGCGGATCTTACAAAAAAAGGAATCGAACTTCTGGATAATCCAAAAGGTTTTTTTATGATGGTAGAAGCCGGAAAGATTGACTGGGCAGGACACGCTAACGATGCCGGAGCGAATATAAACGATGTGCTTGCGTTAGACACGGCAATTGCGGTAGCTCTTGATTTTGCGAATCATCATCCAAAAGAGACGCTCATTGTTATAACAGGCGATCATGAAACAGGCGGTATGACAATTGGTTTTGCCGGAACTCAATACGATACATTTTTTGACAGAATTGCGTTACAGAAAAGATCGTATGTCGCGTTCGACGATGAAATTCTAAAACCCTATAAAACAAGAGTGAATCCATCAAATGCAAAGCTCGATGATCTTTATTCTGCTATAAAAGATTCCTTTGGAATAGATTTTAATTCTCTTACCGCTGTTCAAAAACAGGAAATTGAATTCGCTTTTCAGCATTCAATGGGAAATCAGCAGGTTCGCTCCTTTGCTGAAGATAAATATTTGCTGTACGGAGGTTATGAACCGCTTACTATAAAATTAACCCAGATAATGAATCAGACGGCAGGCATCGGATGGACAAGTTTTGCGCACACAGGTGTTCCTGTTACGACTTTTGCCAGCGGAGTTCATCAGGAGATATTCGGCGGCTATTACGACAACACCGATATTTTCTTTAAACTCGCAAGCGCAATGAACATAAAGGTAAAATAGTTAATGTTAAAACACGACGCTATATCCTTCCTGGGTTTCTATAAAGAATCAAGGAAGGATATCGTTTTTATAATTGTCACAGGAATTTTAACAATTCTAATAATGTTTATTCCAACCGGATTTGAAGGCAGCGCAGTTTATTCAAACTCGATAAGAGCGAGAGTACGCGTTGTAAATGTAAATAATGAAATGTTGAAAATAATCGGCCCTGTAAGGCAAGGTGATCAGCAGCTTGATGTTGAAGTTTTATCAAAGCGTTTCAAAGGAGAGCTTCACCCTTCTTCAAATAACCTGATCGGCAAAATGGAATTAGATAAAATCTATATGAAAGGCGATATTGCCCTTGCTGTAATAAGACTAACCGATGATGAAAAAATAGCTCACGTTCAAATGATCGATCATTACCGTACCCATAAAACTATTTTTCTTGCGGTATGTTTTATTGCCGCCATGATACTTATTATGGGTTGGATGGGAATTAAAACCCTTGTCTCTTTTACTTTTACAATAATGGCGCTTGTACGCATCCTTTATCCGATGATACTGCATGGCTGGAATCCAATCTTCGCTTCAATACTTATCGCTTTATTAATTACGTCTTTAACATTATTTCTGGTAGGCGGATTATCGCGGCGCGCGCTTAGCGCTTTTCTCGGCGCTGCAGGCGGAATTTTAATAACCTCAATACTTGCTTTAGCTTTTACTTCATGGTTTAAGATTCACGGCGCAGTGCGGCCTTTTACAGAAAATCTGCTTTTTACAGGTTTCGGTCATTTAAATCTTGCTCATCTTTTTATTTCAGGCGTTTTTATCGCGGCTTCAGGCGCAATGACAGATCTTTCGATGGATGTATCCGCCGCAATGGATGAAATTAAAAAACAGCAGCCTGAAATTTCAAGATTTGCATTGATGCGTTCAGGTTATACGGTCGCGCGTCAGGCATCCGGCACAATGACCACAACATTGCTTCTCGCTTATTCCGCGGAATACACAGCGATGATAATGGTTTTTATCGCGCAGGGAGTCCCACTGGAAAATATTATTAACATGATCTGGGTCTCTTCTGAAATTGTACATACCCTAGTCGGCAGTTTCGGTTTAATATTGGTAGCGCCGCTTACAGTCTTTGCAGGCGGAATGTTACTAAAAAATAATTAAAGACTTATTTTATACCTTGCTATTTTAACCAAATTTTAACAATTCATTCATTAACTCTTAACCTGTCAAAAATATACTTATCTTATCTTACACAAGGAGTAAATTATGAAATTTAAATTTATCGCTGTAGTTGCGGCAATTATGGTTTTGGCAGGAGCTTGTTCAAAGGGTTCAACTAGTCAGGCTGGTACTGCGCAGCCGTACACAATCGAAGTTGGCGGATCAACTTCTGTCACTCCGCTAATGGAGATGTTTGCACATGAATACGCTATTAAAAAACCAAATATTAAGGTGAACATTAACGGCACCGGTTCCGGCGACGGGATCACAAATACCGGTGTAACTTACCAGATTGGAATGTCCAGCCGCGATCTTACGCCGGCCGAACAGGGAAGAGGGCTTAGAACTGAGGTTGTCGCCATCGACGGCATTGCGGTAATTGTTAATAAAAATAATGAAGTGTCCAGTCTTACAATCGAACAGATTAGAGGCATTTACACTGGCGCGATTACCGATTGGAGCCAGGTCGGCGGCGCGCGCGGAACAATTGCCGTTATCAGCCGCGAAGAAGGCTCAGGCACCCGCGGAGCTTTTGAAGAGCTGGTTGGCTTTCAGGGTAAACTTCGCGCCGGGGCGAATGAATCAACAAGCACGGGCGCAATTAAAGCCGGTATCGCGCAGAATCCAAACGCTATTGGATATATTTCCCTCGGTTCGGTTGATGATACAACCAAGTCTGTTTCTGTCGGCACAGTTGCGGCAAGCGCGGCGAATGTTGTAAACGGCTCTTATAAAATCGCGCGTCCTTTTATCGTTCTTACCGGAAATAATTTGCATGCCGAAAGCGCGGCGTTTATTCAATGGATGCTCAGTTCTGAAGGGCAGGCCATTGTCCGAAAGAGCTGGATACCTGTTAATTAATTAGGTTTTCCACGCATGAACCGTAAATTTTCGGATGTTTTTTTTAAACATCTTGTAAGCATTGTAGCCCTCTTTTCCGTACTGGCGCTGGGGGCTATTTTGCTTTTTGTTTTCGCTCAAGGTTCAGCGCCGTTTTTCACTTCCACTTCTTCCGGTATACGTCTTGTCGCGCAGCGTATAGATGAAATTACAGTTAACGGAATGTCTTATAAAAATCATAACACTTTTATTGATATTCCAAAAAATACCGAAGTAATCTCAATTAGTTTTCCTGTCGGAGATGTTGTTAATTCTCTCGAAATTAAAATTGATACAAAAGAAAAAAATCCTGAAAAATGTCTTTCTTTTACACATAACGGCGATATTGAAATTGCGTATCCCGAAAGTTATGTTTACACTATCTCATGGCCTTCGGCGATTGCCGCGCTTCAAAAACGGATACATGTTATCCTTCCCGAGCCGCCTTACAATTTTGGAAAATTTATAAGCGGTCTTGAATGGCGGCCAAGCCGGGATAAAGTCTTCGGAGTTTTCCCGATGATAGCCGGAACCCTCCTCGCCAGTTTCGGCGCTATTCTTTTGGGAGTCCCAATCGCGTTATTGTGCGCGCTCTTCATGGCGGAATTTTTAAAACCAAAAGCCGCGTCTGTTATCCGCGCCGGAGTTGAACTGCTCGCGGGGATTCCATCCGTAGTATACGGATTTTTCGGGCTTATGGTAATTGTTCCGTTTGTACGAACCACCTTTAACATTCCATCAGGCAATACGCTTTTTTCCGCCATAATTGTTTTAGCGCTGATGATACTGCCGACTGTTATCACAATCGCGGAAACTTCTTTACGCGCGGTTCCGCTCTCGGTTAGAGAAGCAAGCCTTTCGCTTGGAGCGAGCAAAATGCAGACAGCGTGGAAGGTTGTTCTGCCTCATGCCAATTCGGGTGTAATCGCCGGAGTGATTCTGGGCATTTCACGCGCTGTGGGAGAAACTATGGCGGTAATTCTTGTCGCGGGCAACTCGCCGCAGCTTACGATAAATCCTTTGGCGAGCGTTCGCACATTAACATCGACAATCGCAATGGAAATGGGTTATGCGTCCGGCAGGCACAGCGAGATGCTGTTTTCGATTGGGGTTACGCTGTTTTCGATTATTCTAATTTTGAATAGCGTGATTTTGTGGTATCGAAGACGAATGGAGCAAGAGCTATGAAGAGTATGAATGTAACGCTTATTAAACGTAAGGTTTTAGATTCTATTTTATACACCGTTATGGCTGTTGCTATGGCTGGTGTTGTTGTGGTTTTAGCGTTTATTATTATTTATATTTTTAAGTCGCAGGCAGGGTTTTTAAATTGGGAGTTTCTTACGAACGCGCAGACCGGGATTCTGCCGATGATTGTTACCACTCTTTATGTTGTTCTTGTTTCGATTGCCGTCGCGCTTCCCGTCGGGCTTGCGACCGCGATTTTTTTAAATGAATATTCCGGCAATTCTTCGTTTATAAGAATTTTACGGCTTGCGATTGAGACGCTTGCCGGGATTCCTTCGATTATTTACGGGCTTTTCGGGCTTCTTGTTTTTTGCCGATTTTTAAATTTCGGGCAATCAATAATAGCGGGCTCCCTCACTTTGAGCATAATGATACTGCCTGTAATTATTCGTACAACGGAAGAATCTTTAAAATCGATTCCCGATTCATTCCGCGAAGGCTCTCTTGCATTGGGCGCGACAAAGTTTCAAACAACTATTCATGTTGTTTTACCGTCCGCGCTTCCGGGGATTTTAACATCTGTAATTCTTGCAATCGGGCGCGTTGTGGGCGAGTCTGCGCCTGTGCTGCTAACGGTAGGTTTAACAAAAAATATGCCGCGCACCATTTTTGAATCGGGAAGAACTTTAACAATTCACCTTTATTATCTTACAAACGAAGCGGTTCGCCCTGAAGATTTTGGAATTGCCTTTGCCACAGCTTCTGTCTTAGTTATTTTAGTTGTAGTAATCAATACCGCAACCAAAGTCCTCACCGCCAACTTTAGAAAGAAATTAGGAGATGTTTAAGAAAAGGAAAATAATATGAATGAATATAAAATAGAAGTAAGAAACTTAGACCTCTTTTACGGTGACTTTCAGGCGTTAAAAAATATCAACTTTACCATTAACAGAGGTGATGTTGCCGCGCTTATCGGGCCGTCAGGATGCGGAAAATCGACGTTTATCAGGATACTGAACCGTATGAACGATCTAATTCCGTCCTGCCGCATAACAGGAGAAGTTTTACTGGACGGGCAGGATATAAACGGCTCAATGGATGTTACGGAACTTAGAAGCCGTGTGGGGATGGTGTTTCAAAAACCGAATCCTTTTAATATGACGGTATTTGACAATGTCGCGTACGGGCAGCGGATGCAGGGTGTTAAAGACAAGCGTGTTCTTGCCGACATCGTGGAAACATCGTTGAAAAAAGCGGCGCTTTGGGATGAAGTAAAAGACAGGCTTAAAAAACCGGCTCAGGCGCTTTCTGGCGGACAGCAGCAGAGGCTTTGTATCGCAAGAAGCGTAGCAATGAAGCCGGAAATCATTCTGATGGACGAGCCGACAAGCGCATTGGATCCAATCGCGACAGGGCGTATCGAAGAATTAATCGGAGAGCTCAAAAAAGAATTTACAATTGTTCTTGTGACTCATGCCATGCATCAGGCGTCGCGGGTAAGTAACAGAACGGCGTTCTTCCTGTTGGGTGAGTTAATAGAGTATAATAATACAAGGGAAGTTTTTACAAAGCCTCGTGACAAGAGGACAGAAGATTATATTTCAGGAAGATTTGGTTAAAGGGGATGGGTAAAGTATGAGTACACGAAACTTTTTTTCAGAAGAATTAAGCAGGCTGCGGCAGGACATTTTAGCAATGGCTACCAGAGTGGAAGAAAACCTCGGCAAAGCTCTTACGGCTCTTAGAACGCGTGATCCTGATTTGGCGAAAGAGGTACGCGCCGATGACGCTGAAGTAGACGCTCTCCAAATAAGAATCGAAGATGATGCCGCGATGATTATCGCCACACAACAGCCCGTCGCGCGCGATCTTCGCGAGATTGTAACGATCTTTAAACTTACAAGCAATATCGAAAGGATAGGCGATCATGCCGTACATTTGGCGCGCGCCGCGAGGAAACT
>WQRN01000056.1 GCA_009786715.1 Treponema sp. | reverse complement strand
CTTTTGCCCGATGCGGAACGCGCGGTCTGTCGCCTGATTTTCAACAGCGGGGTTGTACCACAAATCGTAATGAATCACCCGGCTTGCGGCAGTCAGGTTCAAACCAAGTCCGCCGGCTTTTAAACTGATTAGCAATATCCGCGCGGCGGGATCATTTTGAAACTTGTTAATTGTTTCCGCTCTTTTTTCCTGGCTTAAACCGCCGTGGTAAATCAACGCAGCTTCTCCCAGTTCTTTTTTGATGATTTTATCAAGGCAGTCGAGAGTTTCCACATACTGGCTAAAGACCAGAGTTTTCTCTTTGTTTGCCAATATTTCCTGAAGCAGAGTGACAAGTAACTGAGCTTTACCGGAAAGTTCAGCCGTTGCAGGGCTTTCTTTGTCGTAAACGCGCGGATGATTACAAATTTGTTTTAGCGATGTAAGCAGATAGAAAATCAACGAAGATCGTTCTTTAGGATCCATCTCTTTTGATTTTTTCATAGATTCCGCGACAACGGATTTATACAGCGCGGCTTGTTCTTTTTCCAGAACGGCGTATTCATTTGTTACGATTTTTTCCGGCAGGTCTTTAATAATATTTTTATCTGTTTTAAGCCGCCGTAAAAGAAAAGGTGAGGTGATCTTTTGCAGGGCTTCAGCCTTTTCGCGGTTTCGTTCAACTTCTATTGGATGTCGGTATTGATCTTTAAAAGTTTTTGCGTCTCCAAGATAACCCGGCAGTATAAAATCGAAAAGAGAGCGTAAGTCTTCAAGGCGGTTTTCTACAGGCGTTCCCGAAAGAGCCAGACGATAAACAGAGCGGAGGTTTTTTACCGTTCGCGAAATGCGCGTTTGCGTGTTTTTCATTAAATGAGCTTCGTCTACAAGCAGCAGCGAAAATGTCATTTTCTTTAATTTTTCCGCGTCTCGCACTGTTGTTTGGTAAGTTGTAAGGAATACATCGCTCTTTTTGTCAAATCGGCGCTCGCTGCCGTGATAGCGCGTAACAATCAATGAAGGGGCAAACCGGCTGAACTCTTTTTCCCAGTTATTTAAAAGCGCAGCCGGAGCTACAACAAGGCATCCGTGGTGTCCCTCTGTTTTTTTATTCAGCAGCTTTTCTTCTTTTAAACGTAAAATCGCCGTGATTGATTGAATTGTTTTTCCAAGACCCATGTCATCTGCGAGTATACAGCCAAAACCTGAAAGTAAGAGCGAACAAATCCAGTTATAACCTCTTATTTGATAAGGGCGTAAACTTGCGTTAAGCGATGCAGGAATCGGATAATTATGCTCTATAAAAATTTTATTAATTGTTTCTCTTTCGTTAAAAGCAAGAACACTGTCGCCTGTAAAATGCGCTTTAAGAAAATCATTTGCGTTCGGAACGGAAGTTTTTGCCCTCTTTAATAAACGCGATAATTCTTCCGCTTGCATTTTGACAAAACCGTCTTTAAAGCGTACCATCGCCTGTTTCAACCTAACCAGTTTTTCAAATTCCTGCACAGTCATCACTTCATCGCCGATTGCAACCTGCCATTCAAATTCCTGCAGGGCATCCAAATCCAGATAGCTGACCAATGATGCGCCGCCTTCGTTTTTCGCTTTAATTACAAGGCGGGGTCTTAGTTCCCTTGCAAGCGCTTTAGGAAGGTTAACTGTCATACCAAGGCGTGTAAGCAGAGATGAAGCAGTGTCAAGAAATGAAACAAGACACGTTTCTGATAATATAATTTTTTGATTTGTAAAAAGCTCTTTTATTTCTGGGAGATAATTAGAAAGAGCGATAGGCGCCTTCAGTATATCTAGATCGCGGATTTTTGAAAGCGGTGTCTTTTTTACACCAGAGGATTGCTCTGATGTTTCTTCGTCTGTAATAACATCCATAGACATTGCAAAATTCATTACATTCGCGCCGCCATCACCGCGCGCGGATAAATCTTTAATATTTATTGCATAATGATATGCGGAAAAATTAATATGAAGAACTGAAAGCCAGCGGTCTATTGCAATGGGAAGAGATCTTTTTGCAGGCGTCGAAACATCAATAAACATCCCCAGGTAAAACAAATTTAAAAGCTGTTTGTATTCCTCGTTCCCCTGTTTGTTGTAATTTCCTCTGTGAAAATCGTTGCGGCTAAAGTCGTTGCGAATTAGCATAAATCTGTTTCTTACCCATTCGCTTAAGAAAGAGGAGCTCAATATATCAACAACGCTTCTGCCGCTTACAGTTTGCTTTCCGGAAGTGTTTACCTGCTTTTTGGAAAAATTAATTTTTAAAACATGAGAAGATGAAAGCATTTCGCATTCTCGCTGCGCGATAAGATTTAACATTTTGGAAACAGGCGGCAAGTTTTCAAAGGGCCGCCAGATAATTTTTAAAGTATCATCTTCGTTATTCACAACATAGGGAATGAATGCGCCAGATGAACATACAAGGTTTAAAAATTTAAATAAATAAAAAAGAAAACTATAAGAAGCTGTCCCATCTTCAGATGAAAACCGCACAAAGTATTTAAATGCCTGATAAAGCGTATAACGCTTTTTTATGCCATTAATATCTTGCGCAAGAAGAGACGGCTCTACGCCGGGGACAAGGTTGGGGCAATGAACGGTCCATACAGAACGCGAAAAATCATGTTCTGTCTGTTCAAGAGAGTCATCGTCATCAAGGGCGGATTCCCATTCTCTAACGCTTGCGCAGCGATGGTAAAATTCCGCCATAACTGCTGAAAAATCTCTTTTGCAAAAAGGCGGCTCCGGCGGCAAAAGCGAAGTTATAAGTTCTCCGCAGTATGGAATTTCTTCAAACTCCAATTGATTGTTTAAGTTTGTTTTTTCTGTTTCCTGTTCTTTTGAAAATGTTACAGTAAATGGCGGCGCGATTTTGTGAACAACCGCCTTTCCAAACCGGCTTGAAAGATCCATCCCTCGCAGGCGGAAAAGTATATGGGGATTCGCGTCAATTTCTCCTGCTATTATATAATAAAGAGCCGCCATATGTTTGCATGGATCGCCGTGATCCGGGCATGTGCAGGATCTTTTCATTTCGCGCCACCGGCGAGGGATAAGATTAATACCGTCTTTTTTTAATTTTTCTAAAAATGTTTCCGGCAGTTCGCCTGCGGCAATTCGAGCCATAAGCTGCGGATCTTTTTCTATCAATTTATAAACTTTTTCCGCTTCCGCAAGCGGAGGAAAACTGATTATCACTTTGTAAAAAGGACTGTAGTTTCCTTCAACTTTCGCAACAGCCTTGCCTTCTTTTAATTCAAGAGATAACACTTTCCCGGCATTAGCGTAACGCCTTCCGCGTTCAAGGCGTTCTCCCATCTGGTAGCTGTCTAGAACATCAATAAACCAGCGGCCCCAGGGAGTAACGCCATACAGGTTTTTCAATTACAACGCTCCATACCGCGTCCCCGCTTCAAGCGTTTTACTTTTAATTATTGCAAGTTCGCTTATCGTCATTATCCAAAAACCTTTAGCCCTAAGGTTCGCGATAATTTCCGGCAAATCCTTCATAGTGTTACCTTGCGAAGTATTATTGTCGTGTAATAAGATAATATCGCCGTCGCGAGGATAGGCAAGGACGCTGTTTTTAACCGCAGGAGAGCTGCCGGGCCAATCGTTATGAACGCTTCCGTCGATAAGAGCCATGCCGAGATTTTTACAAACTTGGCTTAGGTTTTCTCCGTGATTCAAATTCGGCGCGCGGAACAAACGCGGATTGCTTCCTGTTATCTCTCTAATAATATTTGAAGTCGCGTTAAGACTGGAAGTGATTGCTTCAATTGATGCGGAGCCAAGACTGCCGTAGCCATTGGAATGATTGCCTAGCTCATGGCCTTCGTCAAAAATTGCCTGCGCGGCAGATCTGTTGCTGTGGACATTGCCGCCTATAACAAAGAAGGTCGCTTTTACTTTTGCTTTTTTTAACGCCGCAAGCATCGCTTTTGTACCGCCATAAGCAGATGAGTCGCAAGGACCATCGTCAAAACTTATAGCGATATATTTGGCCGGTTTTTCACTGTAGCCGTAATCCCGCCAGTTAGCTGCAATATATTCTTCAATTTCGGTTTTTGTTAAAAAGCGGTATGCCGCCTGTTCGGCGTTTTCGTAATTATTACCGGTATTGGCGCATCCGCCGATAATTGATGCCATTAAGACTCCTGCCGTCATTATAATAATTTTTTTCATATTTTTCTCCTTGTATTTAAAATAGGAAAATTGTAAAAAATCGGCAAGACATTGTAAAATTCACACTTATTGGTACCAAAAAGTGTTATTACATTACATAAATTGGAACCAATAAGTGTAATATAAATACATATATTGGTACCAAAAAGTGCGGTCTATATACATTTATTGGTTGCAAAAAGTGTGATTTTAGGCTATAATTTGAAGCATGGAACGGTACCTGATAAAGGACTTAAAAAATTGGCAGACTTCCCCAAGACGTAAACCTTTGATGCTTTATGGAGCGCGGCAGGTTGGCAAAACGTGGCTTGTCCGTGATTTTGCATCTTCCAGTTACAATGACTTGATAGAACTAAACTTCCTTACGGACAATGCATTGAAATCGATCTTTGACAAAGACATCTCCCCTGCGTATATAATCCATCAATTAAAATTGTATCTCAATAAAGATATTAAACCCGAGCGGACTTTACTTTTTTTTGATGAGATTCAAGAATCGCAGCGGGCAATGGACTCTTTAAAATCTTTTAACGACAAGGGAAGAGAATACAACATTATCGCCGCAGGAAGTTTTCTGGGCGTTATGACAGGACGCCGCCCTGTCGGGCAGACAGATCAGTTAACTTTGTATCCAATGTCTTTTTGTGAATTTTTGGAAGCGATAGGGCGCGGAAATTTTGCGCAGGCTATTAACCAATGCGACACGAAAGCTTTATCGGGCGCAAGTGATTTATTAGAAACACTGTTAAAGCAATATTATTTTACCGGCGGAATGCCTTCTGTAATCAATGAATATATAACCTCAGGCGATTTAGATAAAGTCCGCGAAGTCCAAAATGGATTAATTTCCACCTACAAAGGTGATTTTTCCAAACATATTAACGATTCCCGTACAGAGCCGAAAATCAGAATGTTGTGGGATTCAATCTCGCTGCATCTTGCAAAGGAAAATAAAAAATTTGTTTACAGAAATGTTAAAAGCGGCGGCCGCGCCGCAGAGTTTGAAAACGCGATGCAGTGGCTTAAGGACACAGGTTTAGTGCATAAAATTAATAAAGTGGAAACGCCGAAGCTCCCTTTAAAAATGTATTTTAAGAATGATTTCTTTAAATTATTTATGATAGATATCGGACTCTTGGGCGCTCAAGCCGAGATCAAACCTTCCCATATTCTTTCTGCCGGCACAGACATTGTCGATGATATGAATGGAATGCTTGCCGAACAATTTGTTTGCCAGGAATTAAAAGCGGCAAATGTCAGCCCTCTGTTTTTCTGGGGCCGCGAGGGCAGCACCGCGGAAATTGATTTTATTATACAGGGCAATAAAGATGTTATACCAATAGAGGTTAAATCTTCAAAACATACCAAGTCGCAGTCTCTGAAGGTTTATATGAGTGAATATAAACCTTCAAATGCGGTTAGGAGTTCTTTAAAGAACTTTGGTTATATTAAAAATAAATTTGACGGTAATTTATATTCGATACCGTTATATTTGATTTCTAAAATTGAAAAGCTTCTTGATTAGAGCATATGCTTTAACAGTAATGGAAATTATTATTTACCACTCTTTTTAATTTTTGCCATTATTAAAATTCCCAGTACTGTGTCTGATATTACTACCTGTATAAATCCTACTAGGATAAAAGGGATTAAAATTATTATCCAATTCCATTCTATAATTTTTAATATTTTTAATATTAAAAATATCCATCCGAATAATCCTATTGAGGAAAATATTATATCTTTTGCTTTTTTCATGTGTTAGAGTATAATTGGGTTGATTGTTTTTGGCAATGAGCATAAAAAACCATCATCAATTCCCATTCCAAAACCCAACATCTCTTGGCAAAACCGTCCCCCAATAAGGATTAAGATTATGATCCCCATTGGTATACACTTCGTAACGCAGATTAATTTTGCCTATGTTGTTCCTCTCGCGCCTGTTGTTCTCTTCTTTAATTTTTTCTGCAAATGCGTCGCACCACGCTTTTGGAACAGCGGTGTCTTTGTCGCCTTGTTCAAGAAGTATCGCGGTGCCTGGCGCGAATTTATCAAGATAGGTGAAGAATGAAAAATCCGCGGCGGTGTGATCTTCTTTGAACTTTTCCGCGAACGCGGCGTCGCGGCCAAAATGCCCTGCGCTGTCAGGGTAGGGGATGCATACGGGTGCCCATAAAACCGTCGTAACAGGTTTTTGGATTATCGCAAGGAAGTGAAGGGCGACTTGCCCGCCGTTGCTGTGACCCCAAATAACGCGCTTTTTAAATGTGTTGGGAAATGTAATTCTATTTGCCTGCGGAACAGAATCGTCGTAACTAAAAACCGGCTGTTCTAGGCTGTTGTAAATTTCTACGGCGTTGATCGTGGAATAAAATTGATGCAGTGAATGCGGCGATGGAGCGGGCGATGAAGAAGCGTAACTAAAAAAATCAGGGGCAATAACTGCCCAGCCGCGCTGAAGATAACCTTTTGCCGGGTTTTCTGTTCCTTTTCCTGTGTAGTAATTATTCGGACGCTGATGCCCCCTCAGCATAATTACTATTCCCTTTATGTCTTCTTGTTTTATCGCAGGTATGCTAAGCCTCGCGCTTACCGTCAAATTCATGGATGTAAATGTGACATTGTACGCATACTGAAGTTCGTTTTTAAATGCAAGGTTTTTAATTTTAACCGGGCTTGTTTTGTACGGATACGTCATAAGGCTCTTAAGAGAAAAATCGTCAATGTTATTATTTTGAGCGTAAAGAGCCGCCGCCGCGAAAAATGAGAAAAGCGCTAGATATATAAAAATTACTTTTCTCATTTTTTTGTTACTCCTTTGGCGGCGCGTCTCCCTTTATATTCAAATTTCTCCAATCAAGTTTTCTTGTTAGGAACATTACAACGCCGCAGATTAAGAATGCCGCGATTGAACCAATCAAAAGCGCCCAGTCTTCTGCGTTAAGCGTTAAATAGAGGATTAGGTAGAGCAGAGCCATTACTAACCCCATGTAGGCGCTCCTTGCCCATGTTTCAAGAAGAGATCGCGCGTAAAATGACATCATGCCGGTAAGCGCGAAGGCGGAAAGTAAATATGCGACAGAGAACGAAAGATGTTCAGAGATCGATAATAGTAATAAATAGAAAATTACATTCGCAAGGCCGGATAATAAATATTGCGCCGGATGTATCGACTTTCGTGAAAATATTTCCAGGAAGAATAAAGTTAAAAATGGAATGACTAAAAATAAAATCGCGTATTTTACAGCGCGTTCGTTTAGCGCGTAATGGTCAAGCGGTTTAAAAAAATCAACGCCGTAAAGTTCGCGTCTAAGATTTAACCTGCCGTCATATTCGCCTTTTTCGCCTGACCACCAGAAAAGAGGTATCGATCTGCTTAAATAACTAATTTCCCATTGGGCGTTAAAACCTTTTTCAGATAACGTATAGTCTGTGGGAAGCGAGCCGCCCTGAAATGAAGGAGACGGCCAATCAGAAGTTAAATTAGATTGTGTAATTTCTCCGATTGGAAGCATCCTTATGGATTTACCGCCCTGTACCGCAAACTGGATATCAAATGTATTAAAACTATTTGTTTTAAACGGGCTTAACGCGTTCATGCCGTTATCGTTGCCGGAATCAAAAGCAAACTGCCTGTTACCAGGTTTCAAAAATAATTCTTCTCCGTTCCAGTCAGCTTTTATTACTCTGCGAATTCCCTTTTGACTTGTTAACCCTATAATAATTTCCGCCTGTTCGGGATGCATTGTCTGGTTCTCTTTCAAATCGCCGATTGCGCGTTCAAGCGAGAAAGATCCTGTAAGCCCCATTTCGCCGGAAAAAAGAGCTACAGAAAAAATGCCGCGCCGCTTTTTTTCAGCGGATAAATTACCGGTAATTTGTACGTCTCTTGGCGTTATCCAAAGCGCTTTATTTCTTATAATAATATTTATTTTTTCGCCTTCTTTTTCTGTTGAAGTTCTGATTTCTTCGCGTTCCGCCACGGGAATGCGGATAACAGGTCCGTAAATATTTAACTGGCTTCCCCATGCTTCCATGATTGATTCTTCAGCTTTATCAGCGCGGTTGCTCCGCTCGCTGACAAGCGAACGAATCATAGAAATTGGTATTAGAAGGAGAAGAATTATAATGATGAGCATTATAATTTTAAATCCGCCGCTCGAGGTAAACCCCTGCATTTTCTTTTGTTTTTCTTGTTCCATAATTTCATGATGGATTCTAACGCAAATTTTGTCAATTATAGCTGTTATATTTTGGAAAACTTCGCTTATAGGATGATGTCTATAAACGAATAGCAAATACCTTCATTTTTCTTCAATTTTTTTTTATTTTCAGTCAAGCGCCATGCATATGCGCGCCATATATAGTATCTAAGTTTTTTTCTTCTATGAAAAATTCTTGGCCGGCGGCAGACCGCTGCCGGAACTTAATTAGGAGGATGTGTATGAACAA
>WQRN01000055.1 GCA_009786715.1 Treponema sp. | reverse complement strand
ATTAATAAAATTACAGAAATTACCAGTCATGTAAAAAGCGGTTCGGATGAAATGCTTGGCGGCGCAAAAGAAGTAATTGATGAAAGCGTTAACCTTGCGTCCGTTAATCAGGAAATAACCTCAAGCATGAAAGAAATGGCTTCAGGAGCGGATCAGATCACTTCGGTAATAGGTCACGTTAAAAAGATGAGCGATAAAAACCGCGAAAACATTACTTCGCTTGGAAATGAAGTATCGCGTTTTAAAGTGGATTAAAATCATGTTTTGCTGAAATAAACCCACTAGACACTATTTTACCAAAAGAATAAAATGAAATTGATAGAGAAAAAAAAATGCAAATTACTGAGCTTGTAGCCGAACTGGTTCTTCAGGTTGGCATTATTTTATTAGCAGTCCGTTTGTTCGGACAACTGGCAAAGAAGATTGGGATACCTTCGGTGCTGGGTGAATTGTTGGCAGGTGTTTTAATAGGTCCCTACGCTCTCGGCGGCATTATACTGCCGGGTTTCCCTCATGGTATTTTTCCTTTAGCGATGGATTCAGGGCTCGCGGTAAGCGTCGAATTGTATTCATTTGCCACAGTAGCTTCAATAGTCCTGCTCTTCGCTTCCGGTCTTGAAACGAATTTAAATCTATTTTTACGTTATTCAGTTGCCGGCGGCATCATCGGTATTTCAGGCGCCCTTCTTTCCTTTGCGGTAGGAACTTTTTGCGGCGTTGTAATGTTTAACTCAACTTTTTTAGATCCTAAATGTTTGTTTTTGGGCGTAATTGCCACAACCACTTCTGTTGGTATCAGCGCAAGAATTCTATCCGAAAAGAAAAAGATCGATTCACCTGAAGGCGTTACAATGTTAACTGCCGCCGTTTTTGATGATGTAATATGGATCATTTTACTGGCTGTGGTGCTTGGGATTGTTTCAATCCTTGGAGGAAACGCGGCAGGCACTCTTTCCGTTCAGGTTATTCTTTTAATGGCCGCGAAAGTTTTCGGCATCTGGCTTGGAGTTACGGCTCTTTTATTACTGTGTTCAAAACTGATAGCCGGCTTTTTAAAAATATTTAAGAGCAGTCTGGATTTTTCAGTTCTCTCCCTTGGCTTTGCTTTGATTCTCGCCGGCATTCTAGAAAAGCAAGGGCTGGCTTTGATCATCGGCGCGTATATCGCCGGGCTTTCGCTTTCAAAAACCGATATCGCCGCGGTTATTCTGGAACGCATCCGTCCATTATATGAATTTTTTGTGCCGATTTTCTTTGCGGTAATGGGCATGATGGTTAATGTGCGCGAAATTATATCGCCTCCTGTATTGATATTCGGCGCGGTTTATACTCTGGCTGTTGCTCTTTCAAAAGTTATCGGCGCGGGCAGCCCTGCGCTGCTTCTTGGATTTAACCGCGTAGGCGCCATTCGAATCGGCGCCGGAATGATTCCCCGCGGCGAAGGCGCGTTAATAACCTGCGGTATCGGGCTTGCCGCCGGCGTTCTTGATAACGGAATATTTTCCGCCGCCATTTTTATGATCTTTCTTACCATCGTTGTTTCTCCTCCGCTTTTAGGCGCGATGCTCAAAATTCAAAGACAAGGAACAAGAAAACATGAAAATCATGACGACAGCGTTCATGAAGTTTGGGATTTCGGCACGAAGGAAATTGCGGATCTTATAATTGATACTCTTTTAAACGAATTACGCATCGAAGGGTTTTATGTTCAGACTATGAACATGGACGAAGGTATTTCAAAAGCTCATAAAGATGATATCGCTCTTTTTATTGCCGAAGAAGATAATAGAATTACCATAACAACATCCAAAAAAGATATGCCGTTTGTAAAAAATGAAATTTACGAAGTGATTCTCGATCTTTCCCATACAATCGAAAAGTTAATCAATTCAATTGAACCTGATGAAATGAAAAAAGATCTTTTCGATACTGATGCCCGTACCACAAAGGATATTCTTGCTCTTATCGATCCTGAATGTTTCATAATGGATTTGAAAGGCGAGACAAAAGAAGAAATTATAACAGAGCTTGTAGATCAGCTTGCGGCTTCGGACAGTCTTCTGGATCGCAATCAGGTTTTGGCGGATGTGCTTGAGCGTGAGAGCACAATGAGCACCGGCATGAATCACGGTGTTGCTTTGCCGCATGGAAAGACCGATGGAATTTCCTACACCGCCGTATCCGCCGGAATTAAAAAATCCGGCGCTGACTTTGAATCGATGGACGGACAGCTTTCACGTCTTTTTGTCCTTATCGTTTCGCCTAAAAAAGCCTGCGGAATGCATGTGCAGTTTCTTGCAGCAATCGGTTCGATATTAAGCGACGATACCATGCGGGAAGCTATTATTAACGCGGAAACACCTCAGGATGCTGTGGATGTTTTCAGGAAAAGAAAACTTTAATCATTATATTATAATTCTCAAAATCATGCTAAAATAGCTTCATGGCTGTAAAAGTTACGTCTTTACAAGACTGGGATATACAAAAAATTGCAGACGAGGTGGGGCAGCCCAATATAAAAGCGGTAATCTATTTCTTTTCGGCGGCTTTCGAAGAAATAAAAATCCAAAGAGCTATTGCAGGCGCGTTTCCTGGAGCTGTGTGTGTCGGCGCTTCCATGTACGGCGGATGGTCAAGCGGCGGCGCTGTAAGACACGGCGTTACAGTTATGTCTCTTTCCTCGGATGAAGTTGAGGATGTTTATATTTCATTTCAGGAAGGAGTTAAAAGAGATCCTATCCTGTCCGCTCATCTTGCAATTTCAGAATTAAGACGTAAAACCGCAGGGCAGAATATTAATCCGGATGAATATCTGGGTTTAATATTTTTCGACGGCTTATGCCTCGGCGAATTGATAATGAAAGAATTCTCCATGGAGAAAGGTTTAAACATGGCTTTTGTCGGAGGCGCCGCCGCTGATGAAATGACCTTTACAAAAACTTATGTTTCCGCGGGCGATAGAATTTCCAGCGACGGACTTGCAGCCGTTATTCTGAGAATGAAAATTCCTTTTTTCTTTAACCACTATGTTCATTACACGCCGACTGAAACATCTTTTACTATTAACCGTGTAGAAATTATGCAGAGGATTGCGTGGGAAATTGACGGTGAACCTGCCGCGGAAATTTACGCGAGGCATGTCGGCGTTAATAATGTTAATGACTTAACTCTTGAAATTTTCGCGCGAAATCCTCTGGGTCTTGTTTTAGGAGACAGCGTTTATCTTCGCAGTCCCAATGCTGTTGTAAACGGCAAGGGGCTTCAGTTTTATTGTTATATAGAAGCGGGAACAAAGGTATATCTGCTGAAGCAGGGAGATATTATCGCTAACGCGCAAAACAGCATTACAGGCGCCGAACAATTTCTGCCCGGCATTCAAGGCTGTCTGCTTTTTAATTGCATTCAGCGTTATCTGGAACTTGAAGGGCGCAGAATAATAGATATATTTAACAATGTGTTCAGCAAATATCCGATGATTGGCTTTAACACCTACGGTGAAGAGCTTTTCACCCATCATAATCAGACATTAACAGCTGTATTTTTCGGAACGCCGCCGGAAAAGGGAATGACAGATCCTTATAAAGCAAAGCGCTTATTTCATTACACGGATAATAAATTAAAATCGCTTGTTTTTGATATTGTAAGCCGCAGCGAACTTTTAAATATAACAATTTCATATTTAAAGAGAAGTATGGATAATTTACAAGAGCGTTCGCAGGCTGATGATACCGCTCATTTAAATTATGAAACCATTCGTAAAAATCTTGATGCAATGATTGAGCAGTCGAATGTTTCCAAAGTGGATATCGAGAAGATGCTTGTTGTTTATCAGAATAATGTTGAAAAAACCGGCGAATATGTTTTTAACATCGTTGATGAAATAAGAACGCAGAATAATAACCTTGTAGAACTCCGCGAAGAAGCGGAAATGGCAAACCGAACGAAGAGCAGCTTCCTCGCAAGCATGAGCCACGAGATCCGCACTCCGATGAACGCTATAACAGGAATGGCGGAGCTTCTCCTGCGAAGCGATCTTAGCGATGAAGCCAGAGGTTACGCGCAGGATATAAAACAGGCAGGTAATAATCTTATTTCGATTATTAACGATATTCTTGATTTTTCAAAAATAGAAGCCGGTAAAATGGAGATAGTTCCTGTTAATTATCTTCTTTCTTCTCTTATTAACGATACCGTAAATATTATCCGCACCCGTTTAAAAGATAAACCAATCCGCTTTTTCACAAATATCGACGGGCATATACCCAATCGGCTGTACGGCGATGAAGTGCGCCTTCGCCAGATACTTATGAACCTGCTTTCCAACGCGGCAAAGTTTACAGACAGAGGGTATATCAGTTTATCGATTACTATGAGGCACCGGAAAGGAAATAAAGTTTGGCTGGATTTTTCAATTGCCGACACAGGAAAGGGAATAAAACCCGAGGATCAGAAAAAACTTTTCGGTGAATTTGTTCAGGTGGATTTAAAAAGAAACCGAAATGTTGAAGGTACGGGGCTTGGGCTTGCGATTACAAGGCGGCTGTGCCTGATTATGGACGGAGATATTAATGTAGACAGCGAAGAAGGCAGAGGCAGTATTTTTAATGTCACTGTTCCTCAGACTATTGATACAGAAGAACCTTTTGCCGCTGTAAATAATGCCGCGGAAAAGAAAGTGCTTGTTTATGAAGGAAGAGTTATTTACGCAAAATCTGTATGCTGGTCTTTAAAAAATCTCGGAGTTCCATTCTCCATGGTTACCAGTATTGAAGAATTTACAAAAGCTCTGTTCAGTGATAAGTGGTCGCTCATTCTTTCCGGGTACGGCATTCATGATAAAATAAAAAAGGCTATGAGAAAGCCGTCTTCCGCATTTATTGGAGGCGTAAAACCGCCTCTTGCCCTGATGATTGAATGGGGAACGGAGGCTCTTATCCCCGATGTGCGTTTTGTTTCACTGCCGATACAATCAATTTCAATCGCGAATATTTTAAACGGTAAAGATGAAAGCAGAGCGATTCTGGACGGAACCGCTGTTTCTGGAATTGTCCGCTATTCATTCCCGGATGCGCGCGTTCTTGTTGTTGATGATATCCCAACTAATTTAAAAGTAACAGAAGGGCTTTTGGCTCCGTATCATATAAGAGTTGATTCATGTCTCAGCGGAGTAAAAGCGATAGAAATGGTAAAGAATAAAGATTACGATATTGTTTTTATGGATCACATGATGCCGGAAATGGACGGAGTGGAAGCGACCGCGATTATCCGCGATTGGGAAAAAGAAATTGAGATTGACAGCGGCCGTAAAAAAAGAATGCCGATTGTCGCCTTAACCGCAAACGCTGTTTTCGGCGTTCGCGAAATGTTTATAGAAAAAGGTTTTGATGATTTTCTCGCAAAGCCGATTGATGTAACCGCGCTGGATGATATTATTATAAAGTGGATAGCGAAAAACAAACGCGAGCAGGCGGTCGTCGCTAAAAAAGAAACAGATAAAAAATTATGCATACCTTCGATAAATGGAATAGACGCGCACAAAGGTATAAGTTTGACGGGCGGCACGGAAGCCGGGTATATTTCCGTGTTGTCTACATTCTGCAAGGATGCGCAGGAGAGGTTAAAGCAGCTTAGAAGTACGCTTGATAAAGATAACCTGCTTTTATTTATTACGCATGTTCACGCGTTAAAGAGCGCGTCAGGCGCAATCGGCGCTGTAGAATTATCCGCGGAAGCCGCGTATTTGGAAGAAGCCGGCAAGGAAGAAGACTGGGCTTTCATTAATGGAAACTTTGACAGATTCCTGGAACGTCTTTCTGAATTAACGGAAGATATTGCCGCTGTTCTGGAACCAAGGTTCGAAAAATCTGTTAGCGGTGAATCAGTTAAAATATCTGATAATGATGAAAAATTCTTTTCACTGCTGGAGCAGCTTGAAAAAGCGTTAAAGTCTAATAATGCCGAAAATATCGATCGAATTTTAAGCGAGATTAATAATCAATCGCTTAATAAAAAAACCATCGAGATGATGGATCGAGTATCCGACGATATATTAATTACTGAGTTTGACAGCGCGATTAAAACAATTCATGAAATACTTCGCGATAGGGTTTAGGCTTTGTGGACATACCTAAACAATTAAGGTATAATGAGCCATGCAGGGCGAAAAAGCGTTAATTATAATGGTGGATGATAACCCCGCGAATCTCCGTATCGGCAAAAATATTTTATCGCAGAAATATACTGTAGCTACCGCTCCTTCAGCTGAAAAACTTTTTTCTCTTCTTGAAAATAATATTCCCGATGTGATTCTTTTAGATGTCGATATGCCGGATGTTGACGGTTATCAGGCTATTAAAATGTTAAAAACAAAACCGGAAACCAGCGGCATTCCTGTTATTTTTCTTACAGCCCGCACTGAATCCGACGCTGAACTTACCGCGTTATCGCTTGGAGCGGTGGATTATATCGCAAAGCCAATTCAACCTGCGCTGCTTCTCAAGCGCATAGAAATTCATCTGCTTCTTGAGTATCAGAAAAAAATACTGGAACAGCAGGCGCAGGAACTGAGATATTTCAACGAGAATCTTCAAAAGATGGTTGATGAAAAAACACAAAGCATATTGTCGCTTCAGAACGCTCTTCTAAAAACAATGGCTGAACTGGTTGAATACCGCGATGATATTACAGGCAGGCACATTGAGCGCACGCAGAAAGGTCTTAGAATTCTTTTAAACGAAGTAATCGCAAGCGGCATTTATCAGGATGAAACAAAAGATTGGGACATAGAGCTGCTCATTCAATCGTGTCAGCTTCACGATGTGGGGAAAATATATATCAGTGATAGTATTTTAAGAAAACCCGGAAAACTTGATTACGACGAATATGAAGATATGAAAATCCATACTCATGTCGGGAAACAGATAATGGAAAAGGTTGAAGTGCTTGCGCACGAGAGCGATTTTTTAAAATTCGCTAAAATTTTCGCCACAAGCCATCATGAATGGTGGGATGGCTCAGGTTATCCTAATAAATTAAAGGGAACAGACATTCCGCTTCTGGGGCGCATTATGGCAATCGCTGACGTATACGACGCTCTTGTTTCTGTGCGTCCGTATAAAGGCGCATATTCTCACGAAGACGCGGTGCGTATAATTTCGGAAGGAAACGGGACTCACTTTGATCCGTCATTGATTGAAATATTTTTAAAAGTATCTGATTCATTCAGGGACTAATATAAACAACAGGAGAAAACATTGATAATCGGAATAGATGTTGGCACTACAATAACAAAAGTTGTTTCAATCGAAGACGGAAAGGTCACAAAGAAAATTAAAACAAGAGCGCAGGATGCCGTAACCGCCGCAACCGGCGCTTTTGGAAAAATTGTTTTAGAGAACGGCATTAAAATTGATGCGATTGAAAGAATCGCGATAACCGGAGCCGGAGCGACAAAAATTAAAGACGATATTTTCGGTATTCCTACAGGCAGGGTAAACGAAATACAGGCTATTGGGATCGGCGGAATGTTTTTATCCGGAATGAACAATATAATAATTACCAATATTGGAACAGGAACCGTTATAATCGAAGCGGGAGATAATGGCATTTCGCATTTCGGCGGTTCAGGCGTCGGAGGCGGTACAATACTCGGGCTTGCGAAAAAACTTCTTCCTGTCGCCGAATTCCGCGATATTATGGAACTTGCTAAAAACGGTAAATTAAATCAGGTTGATCTTCTGCTCGGCGACATCACCGACACAGGTATTAGCTTTCTGAACGGCGACAACACAGCGTCCAATTTCGGCAAGATGCTGGATACGGCAAACCACAGCGATATTGCTCTTGCGATTATTAATATGGTGTTTCAGGTAATCGGCGTTCTTTCCGTTTTTGCCGCAAGAGCAAGAAATTTAAGCCGCGTTATTGTTACAGGAAACGGCAGCAGAAATCCTTTAGGGCGGAAAACGCTCTCGGACATTTCCGCGCTGTACGGAATCGAATTTGTTTATCCTGAATGCGCTGAGTATACAACGGCGATCGGCGCAGGCTTATCAGACCGGAATAACCATTAAGAACAATGTTCCCTTGTCATCTTCCGATTTTAGTTTTATTGAGCCTTTGATTTCTTTTATGCGGTCGCGTACAAGATTTAAACCGATACCTCTTCCGCCGTGAACGCCTTCTGTTTCCGCGGTGCTGAAACCCGGAGAGAAAATCGCCTTCATCAGCAAGTCTTTGTTGTTGATATCTTCTTTTTTGATCAGCTTGCGGATAACGGCTCTTTCGCCGATCTTCTTGTAATCAAGTCCTTTGCCGTCGTCGGATAGTTTCATCTGGATGCTCTTGCCGTCTGGCGCCATTTTAATGGAAAGTTTAACAATGCCTGTTTCATTCTTGCCTTTGGCTTTTCTGTCTTCGGGCATTTCTACTCCGTGAACGGCGGAGTTGCGGATAAGCTGCATAAGTATTTCTTTCATTTCACGCCGCGGGCCTTTTTCGATTGCTTCCGTATCTATATCTGTTGCGGCGAATTTTATCTTCTTGCCGAGATCTTCCGCAACCTTGGCTGCGGTTTTTGTAAGCGCTTCGATAAGAACCTTTTGTCTTTCGTTTCCGCCGTCGGTTTTCGGTTCGTTAGTGTCTTCAGCATAGGATTGCAGTTTGTTGATAATGTCCCTGAACCCTTCTTTCTCTTTGGATATTTTTTCTATATCCACTGTCAGGTTTAACATTTCTCCGAAAGGAAC
>WQRN01000054.1 GCA_009786715.1 Treponema sp. | reverse complement strand
GCTCTTCCTTCAAGCTGTGCTTGAGTTCCTTCCTTCATAAATGTCGCTTTACGCACACCTGTGCTGGATTCTGTTACAGAAAGCTGCAAAGAAAATCGATTCCCGTTCAGTCTTTGAATTGTGCCAAAAAGAAAAAACTGAGTGTTTGCCAAATTACCGATACGGACAAAATCATTATCTGAAAATCTTCCGCTCGCCACAATGTTTTGTTCAGATATTATTCTGTTAAGATTTTGACGATCTATAAGATTGATGGCGGAATACTTGCCAAAATTGTTATTTAGCAAACCTTGTATATAAATGGGAAGATAACCCGGCACATCTCCTTGTATCTCTGGAGCGACGATAGCAAGACGTAAATTTTTTCCTCCATCCCCTGTCCACATCGGACCTGTTGTTACAGATTCCATTCGTCCAATTGCGCCGCGAGCGGTTATACTAAGATTATCAGCAGTTAAATCCAAATTGACAGCAGGTGTATTAAAATTCTTGACTGATGATGTCGTTTCTTTGTCCGAATTGCCGCCGGAATAGGCTTGGAAATTTACAGTTATAAAAAGGATTAAAAATAAACATTGATGAATTTTCATAAAATACTCCTTTTTTGATAATAAATCGTTAAAAATGAAAATATATAAAACACGTTATATAGTTAATATGATATTATGACACGATATAACGTGTAATTCAAGCCAGAAATGACGTAATTATGTTATTTTTTCAAATATGACTGATTTTTCGAAGCGTTTACGCTCAGAAATAGAATATATAGGCCTCAGTCGAAAAGAATTTGCCGCAAAAACAGACATAAAAATACGAGCATTAGATACATATTTAGGACCAAACCCGTCCATGCCCCCCGCCGACACAGCCGTCAAAATCGCCGCAGCCCTCGGAGTTTCGGTTGAGTACCTTGTAACCGGCAAAGAGTATCAGCAAAAAACAGACATTTCTAAATACCTGCAATTTAAAGATTTGCTGGACGATTTAGCGGTTCTGCCCGAGGAAACGCTTGGAATCATTAAAGCGGTGGTTAAGGGGTTTGCGAAAGAGAAATAGGATGGTGTCAGTCACCTCTTATTAATCTACAAAACGGTTAAATAAAGTGAAAACAGTGTCACTTGCCTGCTTGTTCTGTAACTATCCCCGCATTAAAATATTTGATAAGATATAAACAGTAAAATCAGGATTTCAGGAGTTATTATGAACATTAAGCAAAAACTGTCTTCAAGGAACTTGTTCATTTTCAATTTGGTTCTTATCGGCGCCATTTTTGGCTTTTCTTTGGCTTTTTTATCATTTTCCTGCTCAACGCCGGGGGGGTCGAGGGCAAGGGCTGAGGAAAGCCCTGTCATTATTCCCGAAAGCGCCCTTGCGGTGGCTGAAGGGCTCCAGACTGCTTTTAACGCGGTATCGGAAAAAATGCTGCCTTCGGTTATCGAGCTAAAAACCGTTTCTGTCAGGCGGCAGCAGGTTCCCAATTTTAACGGGATTCCGTGGGAATTTTTCTTTGGACCGAGGGACAGGGGACAGAACGAACAGGAACGCGAATATCGATCGCAGGGGCTCGGCTCAGGGATCATCGTGCGCTATAAGGACGGCGTTTACTACGCGCTTACAAATTATCATGTTATCGATGAAGCGACGGAAATAAAAGTCGCAACGAAGGACGGAAGCGAATATACTGCCGAGGTTGTCGGCAAGGATGAGCGCAAAGATCTCGCGATGGTTTCTTTTAAAACAAACGATCAATATCCTCTTGCTTCTCTCGGCGATTCCGATAAAGTTGCGGTCGGGGATTGGGCGATCGCGATCGGTAATCCTCTTGGAGAGCAATTTTCATTTTCTGTGACGATGGGTATTGTCAGCGCGGTTGGGCGCACAGGCGGTCCTGGCGGAAATATTAATGATTTTATTCAGACCGATGCGCCGATCAATCAGGGGAACTCAGGCGGCCCTCTTGTTAATATCAGGGGTGAAGTGATCGGCATTAACACATGGATTGCGAGTAACATAACAGGCGGCGGAAATGTCGGGCTTGGATTCGCGATTCCGATCAACAATGTAAAGCGTTCTATCGATGAATTTATCGAAAAGGGAAGCACAAGTTACGGCTGGCTCGGCGTTTCGCTTATGGACGGCACAAGGGAAATAATGGCTGGGCTTGGTATCGAAAACAGGAGAGGCGCTCTCGCGTCGCAGGTGTTCCTGGGATCTCCTGCGGACAAGGGCGGCATACGGGCAGGCGATTTTATTACCCATGTTAACGGCAAGGAAGCGCGCGGTGTTCAGCCTCTTCAAATGCTGGTCGGCGATTTAAAACCGGGCGAAACCGCTGCATTTACTGTTATCAGAGATAAAACATCACGCGACATCCGTGTCCGTATCGAAGAGCGCACAGATCAAGTCGCGGCGGATAATAAAAAACTCTGGCCGGGCGTTACCGTTCTTCCGTTGAATGATCAAATCAGAAAATCTTTGGAACTTGACGACAACGCGAAAGGTTTATATGTCGCGCAGGTTATCTCAGGCAGCCCTTCAGATATTATGGGTATCAGGCAGGGTGACAGGATCAGTTCTGTAAACGGCGAAACTGTCAACGATATTGCTTCATTCTACAAAGTGTTACGCGAAAAGACGAATAAGGAACTTTGGTTCGGCATTATACGAAACGATTCAACGCTGGAATCGCCAAAATTTATACGCTAGCGTTTTAGAGATCCAGTTTAAACGCGGGCTTTCTGCTTCGGTTTTGATCGAAGATAAAGATGTCCGCGTTAAAACGCCTTTCGGCTTCCATGGTTGTGGGCGGTCCGTGGCCGGGAAGCACAACATAGTCGCCTGGAAGCGAAAGCAGGCGGCTTCGCAGTTTGTTCATCTGCGTTGCCGCTCCATAGGCGCTTGCGGTGCTGCCGACAAGACCCGCTGTCAGCACATCGCCTGTAAAAAGCATATTTTCAATTTTATAAACCACAGAATCCGACGAATGCCCAGGTATCGAAATAACCTCGATTGAAAAACCGCCGATTATTAGCTTGTCGCCGTCTTTTACCATTGTGGCTTTAACATCCATTATTTTCGGATTAACCGCGATTACATCGGCGTTGTAAATCTTTTTTAAAGTTTTAATTCCCTGAACATGGTTTTCATGATCATGGGTTATTAATACGGCTTTTAAATCAAGGTTGTTGCTTTCGATTGAATCAAGAGTTTGTTTTTCCATGCTGCCGGGATCTACAAGTATCGCGACATTATGGCTCTCTTTTACGGAATTTTCCATACCAAGTATGTAGCAGTTACTGAAACCATATGAACAGTATTGAAAAAATAGTTTCATCGCTCTTCCATTTCGAATACGGCTTCCGCCGTGTTAGACGCTTTAAATAAAACGCCTTGCCGTTTTGAATTGACATAATGCACATGTTTTAAATTGCAGTTAACGTAAGTTGTTTTTTCCAGATCGGCGCTGATAAAACGGCTGTTGTATAAATCTGTATTATTAAACGAAGTGTCTTTTATCACAGCTCCTTCAAAATTAACATGCCTGATTTCGCTGTCTTCAAAATCGCATTTATTAAAGGAAGCGCCGGCGAAAGATATAAATTGAATATCAGATTTTGTAAAATCGCAGTTTACAAATTCGGCAAAATCAAAAAAGTTCATTCCAAGCTTAACGCCTGAGAAATTACAATTGGAAAAATACGCTTCTTTAAAATTACATCCGTAAAAATGGTGATTGGAAAAATCGGTTTTTTCAAAGCGCATACCGGACACGCATAAATCTTTAATTGTAATATTTTCTTCGATGTAGGAACAAATACGCGCGCACTCCTGCTCAGGATTTGCCTGATGGACAAAACACAGATTATACCCTGTAATTGCCGGTCTTCCGCAGCCTGCGGCGCACGGATTTATCACAAACATACATTAATCATACTACATTTTTACCTTTACAACCAGTCTTGTTGTGGTTAGAATAGGATCATGTGCTGGTATTGCGGCGAACCAATTACTGATCCGGACCCGATTGGGCGTTCTCTGCGATGTCAGAGCTGCGGAAAGGATCTGCGCTCATGTAAAAATTGCCGCTTCCTCGCATCGGGCGCGAGAGGCGATTGCAAGGAGACAAGCGCTGAGCCGCAAGCAGACAAAGAACGCGGCAATTTTTGCGACTGGTTCTCCCTCGACGCGAAATATCGCTCAAAAACATCTGGGCAGACAAACGAAAAGGAAAAAGCAAATGCTTCAAGATCGGCTTTCGATGACTTATTCAAATAATTTTTCAAACAATCATGAATAATAAACCAATTTTATTTATAGATTCAGGTATCGGCGGTCTAGTCTACTGCATGGATTTTATTAAAAAATGTTCGCAGGAAGAGGTATGCTATCTCGCGGACAGAGAAAATTTTCCATACGGGCAGCGAGCAAAAGATGAGTTAGCGCAAATACTTGTATCGTTAACAGAAAAATTAATAAAAAAGATCGATCCAAAAATTATAGTATTAGCATGTAACACAGCCGCCGTTTCCGCTCTTGAGCCTCTGCGGCAAAATTTTCCTAACATCCCGTTCGTCGGCACTGTGCCTGCGATAAAACCAGCTGTAAACGCTTCCAAAACAGGAAAAATCGGAGTTCTTGGAACCGCAAGAACTATCAACGACCCATATAATCAGCACCTTGTTGACGAATGCGGAAAAGACTGCGAAATAATCGGCATTGCCGCTCCAGACTTGGTAGAATTTATCGAACAGCGGTTTGACAAGGCAGATAAAAATGAAAAAATAGCTATTATAAAAAAATATATAGATATTTTCAGCTCAAAAGGCGCAGATGCACTCGTACTTGGCTGCACGCATTTTTTACACCTTCTTGAAGAATTTCAAAACGAAGCCGCACCTTCGATTCAAATATTTGACTCGCTTGATGGAGTTACAAAGCGTATCGAACATTTGTTAGATGAAAATAACAGCGTATTAAGAGCAAACCCCAGTTCAAAACCTGAATACAAACTCTTACTTACTGACAAAGAACCGCCGGATTCTATTTGGGAGAATAGGGCTCAAGATTTGGGTTTCAAGCTGAGTTTAATATGACACATATTAATAAACTTAGAGGGCTTGTTATCCGCGGTTCGCGGAACGTCATGACAGTACGTATAAATTCCGAAGGAGAGCAAACAGAACTTGAGTGCCGAATAAAAGGTAAAGTTTTAAAAGGACAGGAGAATTTATACAACCCCATCGCTCCCGGTGATTGGGTTTTAGTTGAGCGCGAAGCAAACTCCTCCGCCGCAATGATATTATCCGTAGAAGAGCGTAAAAATCTTTTTAGCAGGTTTAACCAGAAAGGCTGCGCAAGCCAGCTTCTCGCGGCAAATGTCGATCTTGTTCTCTGCGTTTGCACTCCTTCCTCCCCTCCCTTTAGACCGCGTTTTTTAGACAGGGTTTTGCTGCAGGCAGATATCGCAGGCATTGACTCAATCGTTATCTGCAATAAGATTGATCTTAAATATGACGATATCGACATTGACGAGCGCCTTGAAGAATACCTCCGCATTGGTTATAAAGTTTTAAACATTTCCGCGAAAACAGGTGAAGGCATACAGGAACTTCGCAATGAAATCGCGGGTAAAACATGCGTTTTGACAGGACAATCGGGAGTTGGTAAGTCCAGTATAATAAACACATTGCAGCCCGGGCTTGATATAAGAGAAGGGGAACTCAACGAAAAATACGATCGCGGTGTTCATACTACAACAATGTCAATTATGTTCGAGTTAGCGGACGGGACAAAAATAATCGACACGCCGGGAGTGCGCCGCTTTATCCCCGACGGAATACAATCAAACGATGTGATAACTTATTTGCGTGAATTTGCGCCGCTGGCCGGAAAATGCAGTTTTGGAATGTCGTGTTCTCACAGGACAGAACGCGGCTGTAAGATTATGGAAGCGGTACAGGCTGGCATAATTCATGAAGACAGATACGACAGCTTCCTGCGCATCTGCGATGATTTGGATGGAAAAGAAAATGACGACTAACAAAATAATTGATAAAAACGCTCTTGCCGAAAAAACGCAGGCGCTTTTGGAATACACTCAAATTATAGAAAGAGTTTCATCTCACGCGGTAAGCGAAGAAGCTGCGGAAATAATAAAAAAATCATATCCTGTTTACGATGATTCCGCAGAAGAGTTAAAATCACTTGTAAATACAATCTTTATATTATTGAAAACCCGTAACGACGAACCGCGTTCATGGCTTCCAAGCATCGGTTTTCTCCTTCCAAAAATAGAAACTGAAGGAACAGTTCTAGACTTGGATGAAGTTCTCGCGGTCGGCCTTTTTGTTGAGCGCGGACAAGAACTCAGGCAATGGGTTACAAAAGCGCTTACAGCCGACAAGGAACTGGAAACAAGCGGCAAGCAGCCGCTTTTAAAAATACTGGATATTACCGGCTGCGATCCTGTCGCTTCGGAAATTTTTAAAATAATCGATAGAGAAGGAAATCTTCGCGACCTTCCTGCGTTACGGACAATTAGAAAGCGGATAAGCAATCTTGAAAAAGATTTAAACACTACGGTATCTCGTTATTCATCTAATGATGATTTTAAAAGGATGCTGCAATCCAATCTTCCGTCGCAAAGGGACGGAAGGACTGTGCTTGCGGTAAAGTCAAATTTTCGCACAAGAATTCCCGGTATTGTGCATGAAGCTTCATCAAGCGGACAGACTGTGTTTATTGAACCTTTGGATGTTGTCGAGAAAAACAACGAGCTTTTGCTTGAAAAACGAAATCTAGACGCTGAAATTCAAAAAATACTAAGAGAATTAACGGCAAATATTTCTGTCCACGCTGAAGTTTTAAACAAGTTTCACAAGACAATCATTGAACTTGAATGTTTAAGAACCAGAGCAAGGTATTCCGCAGCAATAAAAGGGCATTATGCGAAAAACATAGGAGCTAGTCAAAGCCTTCTTTTAATTCAAGCGCGGCACCCGATGTTAAAAAAAGCGGTTCCCATCAATATCGAGATGAACAATACCACGCGGACTTTGATCATCACAGGCCCAAACACCGGGGGAAAAACTGTCGCGCTAAAAACTTTAGGCCTATTCGCAATGATGAACCAGAGCGGGTTTGCCTTACCTCTTGATGAAGGAAGCATCCTTCCCATTTTTGACGGAATTTACGCCGATATCGGCGATGAACAATCAATCGATCAGTCTCTTTCTACATTCTCCGCTCATATTACAAATGTTTCGGCAATCACAGCGGCCGCCACAGAAAAATCTCTCGTCCTCCTTGACGAACTAGGTTCCGGCACAGATCCGCAGGAAGGCGGCGCAATAGCTATGGCGGTTCTTGATTATTTAATTGATAAAAACTCGCGGATGATCATTACAACTCATCATGGTATTTTAAAACACTACGGCTACACAAGAGCAGGCGTTGAAAACGCTTCCGTAGAATTTAACGCGCAGACGCTTTCACCCACATACAAAATCATTAACGGCTTACCCGGCGAAAGCAGGGCAATCGACATTGCGGCAAGTAACGGGCTTAATTCAACAATCACGGCGAAGGCAAGAAGTTATATTGACGAGGAAAAATCTGACGTATCGCAGATGATAAAAGAACTTGAGCAAAAACAGAGAAAACTTGCTGGTTTAGAAAAAAAGAGCGCGGTTGAGCAGGATAAATTAAAAGAAGAAAAAAGAAGAACGGATTTAAAGGAACTGCAGCTGCGCCAAAAAGAAGCTGAATTAAAACGCGAATCTGTAGGCAAACTGCAGCAGTTCCTAAGCGAAAGCAGAAAAACGCTTGAGAATCTTGTGCGCGAATTAAAAGAAGGCGAGGTAGACCGCGAAAAGACATTAAAAGTAAAAGAGTTTTTAAATGAACTTGCGCGTAACGCAGAAAGTGAAAGCGAAGCGCTTGAACAGGAAGAGCGCGCAATCCGCGAGCAGTTGTATAAATCCGAAGGAAACAGCACGGCAGAAACTGTTGAATTTTCCGCCGGTATGGAAGTGTTCGCGGGAAAATCCAAGCAGCGCGGCACGATAATACGTATAGACAAAAAGAATGTAAAAAATAATGAAGCGTCTGCCGCAGGTAAACGGCAGGACAATACATGGCTTGTAGAAATCGGCTCTCTAAAAATTAGTTTCCCGGAAAATGAATTAATCCCCGTCCCCGTAAAACCTGCAGCCCGCTCATCAAAAAAATCAGCGGCATTCACGTCATGGGCGGCGGAATACGGCGCAAAAGACGATGTTGTTTACGAATTAAAAATCCGCGGAATGCGTTTTGAAGAAGCGATGGAGCTTGTCCAGCGCCAGGTTGATGCGGCAGCGCTGACAGGTTTAAAACATTTTTCTATAATTCACGGTAAAGGACACGGCATTTTAAGGCAGGGTGTTCATGATTTTTTAAGGAGCCACCCTGCAGTAGCTGAATTCTATTTCGCGCGCCCTGAAATCGGCGGCTTTGGCAGAACAGAAGTAGATTTAAAATAATATTACAAGAACAATTTCCGAACAAGGCAGGGAAAAAAGAGCTGCCCTAGCTATAGGACAGCTCCATAACATTATTAATTTGTTATTTCTGTGATAATAATATCGCTTATATAGAAAACACCTATCTGATCAGCGCACTGGAATTGCAATCGGGCTGTTCCGCCGGGCGGTAATGCCTCGCCCTCAAAGGAATAATAAACATCTTTGTAATCTGAATCATTCAATTCAATACTGTAATCGGCTAGATATGTATTGGTATCTTCATTGTCGTAATACTGAACACTTATAGTACGATCCCCTGAATCAGTCCATATTTTAAACTTATATTCATACCGTTTGCCTGCAACCCCTGTATATATATATCTTGCGGAAGCTTTCCATCTG
>WQRN01000053.1 GCA_009786715.1 Treponema sp. | reverse complement strand
CGTGGATGAATAATGCGGCAGGTTCCGGCGCAGTGAAATCCCATTTGTTGTAATGAAAGTAGGCTGGTTTTATCCAGCCGTGCGCGCCGCGGTGAAGAGCCGAGTAATTTAACATATTGAAGGAGAATATAATAATGCCAATTAAACCAATGGTTAGAAACAATATCTGTCTTAACGCGCACCCTGCAGGATGCGCCGCGAGTGTGCGAAAGCAGATCGAGTATACAAAAGCGCATCTGTCAAAAACTGATAACGCGCCGAAACTTGTGCTTGTAGTCGGCTGTTCCAACGGTTACGGGCTTGCAAGCAGAATCGGCGCTGCGTTTGGATATAAAGCTGTTACAGTTGGTTTGTCTTTTGAAAATGAGCCGTCGGAAAAAAGAAGCGGCACCGCAGGTTACTACAACAACGAAGAGTTTGACAAGCAAGCTGTTAAAGACGGACTTGTTTCCATTACGTTAAACGGCGATGCATTCTCAAACGAAATGAAAGCGAAAACAGTCGAAGCTGTAAAACAAGCCGCGGTAAAAGCGGGAATCCCTGCAAAGATCGACTTATTTGTTTATTCTCTCGCGTCGCCTGTAAGAACAGATCCTAAAGACGGCGTTATGTATAAATCGGTAATTAAACCGATAGGAACCGCTCAATCAGGAAGGTCTCTCAATTTTATGGATGGGATTTTTAGCGATTTTAATATTGAGCCTGCAACACCCGAAGAAATTTCCAACACAGTAAAAGTCATGGGCGGCGAAGATTGGGAACTCTGGATGGACGCGCTCGACAAGGAAGGCTTACTTGATACGCAGACACGCGCTGTAGCGTATACTTACATCGGTCCTGAATTGTCATGGGCAATTTACAAAAACGGAACAATCGGCAAGGCTAAAGAAGATTTGGAAAGAGCCTGCCGCGCGATCAATAAAAAATTTACAGAAACAAAAAAAATATTCGGCGCATGGGTTTCCGTAAACAAAGCGCTTGTAACCCGCGCCAGCGCGGTTATTCCAATTATTCCGCTGTATATTTCATCGCTCTTTAAAGTAATGAAGGACATGAAACTGCACGAAGGCTGCATAGAACAAATTGAAAGGCTCTACCGCGACCGGCTCTACACCGCAGACGGCAAAGTGCCGACAGACAGCGAAAACCGTATCCGCATTGACGACTGGGAAATGCGCGATGATGTGCAAAAAGCTGTTGTAGAAAAAATGAATAAGGTAACAACGGAAAACGTGTATGTAGAAACCGACATCGCAGGTGTAAAACACGACTTTTTGGAAGTACACGGCTTTGACGTTGAGGGTGTTGATTACGACGCGGATTGAGCCGGCTTTGTTTTAATATTCAATAGTCATTAATGCTTGTTAAAACACGCGGAATTTTTAAATCTTCAATTTTTCTATTTTTGATTCGTCGCCGATTCCGTAAAAGTCTACGTTTATCGGCTGGCTTTCGGGGAATTCAATTACAGCGAATGTTGCGCCGATTCTGCTGCGAGGCCGCGCGACGCTTCCCGGATTAATTAATTTTATGCCGTCTATGGTTTTGCTATGGGGAACATGGCTGTGTCCGAATAAAACTATGTCCGCATTGTTGTTCCGCGCCGCGGCAATAAGCGCATGATGTCCGCCGTATAAACCGTAACGATGTCCGTGGCAGATGAAAAAACGATGTTCCGCATAATCAAATGTTAAAGCGTCCGGTAAATTGGTTCCGTAGTCATTGTTTCCGCTTACGCATTTCCAGTCGCAGATAAATCCTGTTGCGTCAACTGATGGTTTTAAATCAGAAAGACCGTCGCCCAGAAACGCCGCGGCGCAGATTGTGCCGTTGGGCGGAATATAATTATTTGCCCAGTTAAGAACCGCTTTTAGGGCTGAGATGCCTCCGTGTGAATCAGAAAGTACAAGAAGTTTTTTATTGTCCATAATAAAAATTTAGGCTCTTGCGTTGCGTCTGGAGCTTACAAAGCGTGAGAAGTCGTTGATGTTTTTTACAGTGATCCTGTCGGGGTAAATTTCTACGCGTCTTTGATTTACAAAGTGACCCAAGATATCCCTAGCTTCATTAGCGCTCATGCCTGCCCAGTGGGCTACGCCTTCAACAGTTATTTTAAATTCGCGAGTTTCGTTTGTTTTATCTATATCAGGCTGAGTTTCATCAAGCATCAGGAAAACGTCCGCCAGTTTTGACTGTTGATCCGGCAGGGTAAGGATCATGAATCTGCGTTTGGAATCGTAAATGCGTTTACAGAACATTTTCAGTAATTTTAGCGCGATTTGCGGATTTCCAAGAAGAAGGATTTCAAAGTTTTGGGAATTAAACTCCAGCACTTTTACTTCTTCAATCGCGATGGCTGTAGCGGAACGTGGAGAGTTTTCTAAAATCGCCATTTCGCCGAACATTTCGGAAGGATGAAGAATATCCAGAGTTCTCTCGATATCTCCGACAAGTTTTACAAGCTGAACTTTGCCCGACTGGATCAAATAAAAAGTGTCGCCGATTTCAAACTCGGAAAATATTATTTCCCCTTTAGGAAATGTGCGTGAAAAACGGCCGAACGCCGCTAAATCCATAGCCATTTTTACGCTCCCAGAGCGCTGAGCGCCCGTCTTGCTTTGTCAGATGCCGCGTCATCTCCGCCCATGGAGATTATCTTTTTATAAAAAGCGATAGATTGATCTTTTCTGCCGATTTTTTCATTGCACTGTCCCATCATGAACATAACTTCTTTAAGTTCCGGATGTTTCGGATACTTGGAAAGCATACCTGTAAAATATTTAATACATTCTTCATATTTATCCATCAGGAACATACAGCGTCCGATTTCGAAAGACGCTTTTGCCGACATTTCAGGATCTTCACCGGAATCTACGATCATTTTGAATGACATAAACGCTTCCTGATATTTTCCCTGCGATACGAGGGAAACAGCGTCGTAGAATGATTTGGTTAACTTTTCTGAACCGCCGCCGCGCGTTGAAGACGAAGGGGCGGCCGCGGCCGGAGCTGTTGAAACTCCGGGGCCTTTTCCGTCGCCGTAGCGGGCAAGCGCGTTCTCGGCGATTTCAAGATTCTTGGTCGCCTGAAGCGCGTTTTTTCCTGAAGGATAAAATGTCAGATAACGGTTGAACACATGTTTTGCGTGTGAAAAGCGCTTATTTTTAAGATAGAACTCGCCTACATTGTAAAGCCCGTCCGCCGGCGCCTGCTCTTCTTTCGACATAACCTTAGACACCTGTTTGTGAACGCGCCTCATCTGGTTGGAAAAAACCTTAAGCATCTTCATTATTATTCTTGTGTTTGCCATTGCCACAGCTTCAAATTCCGGAACTGTGAAAATCATTACATTTGTGTCCGCAAGAGCGACCGCGTTTTCTTCGCGCGTATAACGGCCTAAAGCGGATTTTACGCCGAAGAACTCACCCGGCTGAACTGAATCTTTTACATCCGCGCCTGTTTCAATATCCTGATATACAAGACTTATTTTTCCGGACTGCAGAATATATATTTTATCAGCGGGATCGCCTTTAAAGTAAATAAGAGAACCTGAACGGTATTGCGCTGGTTTCGGCATTATTTCCCGCCCTCACCCGATGCCGCCTGCTCAGCAGGCTCGAATGGCAGATAATCAAGAATTTTCTTTACTCCCACTTTTCTTCTGACTTCTTTATACAATCCCGCGGGATCGCCTTTTACAAACATTTCTCTGTTTCCGACTTTTATTTGCGTGTAGCCATCGGGAAGTTTGCCGCCGCAAAGATCGATGAAACGCAATTCGCCGTAAATCGGTTTTCCGGCAAGCGTAAGCAGTTCTATGTCTTTCATATCCGCGTTCACAAGATTTTCATACGGACAGTCATTCTTTGCCTTTAATACAATAATGTCACCTAACATTCCCTCTTCCAGAGCGCCGATCCTGTCCTGCATTTTGAATGCCTTTGCCGCGTTAACAGTTATCATCTCGAAGATTTTTTTAGGAGGAAGATCCTCGCCGTAAAGTTTCTGATACAGTTCCCTGTCGTATTTAATTTCCGCAAGAAGATTGGCGGAACCTGTCGCCGACGAATCTGTTCCGATTGTCATGTTTATTCCGGCTTTAAACATTTTGCGCACTTTCGCCGTAACGTTAAACATAAACATATTTGAAAAACCGCACCATGAAACGCTGGCTCCGGCTTTCGCTGTCTTTTTAATATCATCATCGCTGAACGCGATGCAATGAACAAACAGACAATGATCATCTAAGATATTCATTTTTTCAAGCGCGTCAATGCCGTGCATCGCTTCTTTATCAAAACCTTCGTTAAGATGAGTTATAAACGGCCAGTTATTTTTCACCGCTCTTTCATGTTCAATCTCTACGCCGTCGCCCCATTTTAAATCATACGAAGAACTTTCATGGGCAAGGCAGTATTCCTCAATCGCTCTGATAGGAAGGGTAGGAAGTATCTGGCTGTTAAAATGATGAGGAAAATGATCATTAACGGTTGTTACGCCTGAAAAGAGACACTTGTAACCGGAAAGAGCGTAAAGATCTTCGCGGTTTAAATTGGATCGCTCTTTGAATGTATCTGAAGCTTTCAGATCATTATCCCATGGCAGCCATGTAAGATAAAAACTTCCTTTCTTCGGACCGACAGGCGGACGGTAATTCCCCTGCAGGTGATCATGCGTATTTATAAGAGAAGGGTAAACGAAGGATTTTTCCTTCAAATTAACTTTTACAGTACCGCCCGGAGAAACAATCTTTTCCCCTTTGACTCCCAAATCACCGGTATGTGCTTTTTTACCCGGGGTAACAATAACCCCATTCATCAAGGTATAATCAAACACTTACGGACCGTCCTTTACGATTAAAAACTCTCTACCTTCTATTTTATAATGAATTACCCCGTAGATCAATAATCTCGGGGCTCTCTACATACTATTATCGGTAGATTATATATAATTCGGCAAAAATTTGATACTATAATAATGAAATGGTCGATTTTCATACACATTCTAATATTTCAGACGGGGATTTATCGCCTGATGTACTTGTCGAGCGGGCTGCTAAACAGGGGCTTACCGCGCTTGCTCTCACGGATCACGATACCATAAAAGGGCTCGAAATTGCCGCGAATTCCGCAAAATCGCTTGAAAATTTCAAGTTTATCCCCGGAATCGAGGTGAATATCAGCTGGACAGGGAGTAAAAATGTGCCGGGAATGGGTCCTGGCGGGGAGTTTCATCTGCTTGGTTTGGGTATTAACTCGCCAAGTCCGGCTTTTATTGCCGCAATTGAGGAATTATCCCGCAAGCGGGTTGCCAGAAATATGGAAATTCTAGATAGAATGCACGAGTTGAGCATTGATGCGGCATGGGAAGAGCTGTTAGCCATTGCCGGCAGAGACGGAATTTCATCCGATCAGCGCGGCTATTCGATTGGACGCCCTCATTTTGCGGCTCTTTTAATCAATCGAAAAATTGTTAAAAACACCAGTCAAGCATTTGAACGGTATCTGGGCGTTGGAAAGCCGCTTTATGTTCCCAAAGAAGGACTTATTTTCGAAGAGGCAGTTTCACTGATTCGTGAATCCGGCGGCATCCCTGTGCTGGCGCATCCCATTTCACTTTATGTAGCCTGGGGACGCCTCCCCGATCTTATCAAAGCATTAAAAGATAAAGGGCTCATGGGTCTTGAAGCCTGGCACCCGACTGCTAAAAACAGCTCCTGCCGCCGCCTTGAAGCTTTAGCGCAGTCTCTGGATCTTTATATCACTGAAGGCAGCGATTACCACGGCGCAATTCGTCCCGACCGCAAGCTCGGCTATTCCGGCAAAAGCAGAAAAATCAGCGATGCGGTTTTACAGGCAATACCTGAGTTGATGTCAGATCGATAAAATATCCCATGGATCTTCACCTAGTCTGCGGTGTTGAACTGCTTCTAAAATATGTTCTGTTTCGATAATTTCCCTGTTATCTAAATCCGCGATGGTTCTTGCTACCCGTAATATGCCATGATATGCTCTGCCGGAAAGTCCCAGTTTGGCGATTGCGATATGAAAAGCTTTTTCCGCTTTTTCATTCATTGGACACATATCCGCGGTTTTACCCGCCGGAAGCAGAGCATTGCGGCGGATTGCCGTTCCCTTAAAACGACGCCTTTGGATTTCAACCGCGGCTTTCACACGGCGGGCGATTACAGCGCTTTTTTCACCGCTTGTGTCAGTGTTAGGTGATGAAAGCTTGCCCATTTCTTCAATCTTCGGCGGCAGGACAGCGGTTCTGATTTCTACGCGATCAAGAAGAGCGCCGCCGAATTTCCGCCAGTAGCGGTTTATTTCGTCCTGAGAACAGAGGCAGCCGCAGTCAGTATCGCGCATTCCAAGCCGCCCGCACCGGCATGAATTTGCAGTTAACACAAGTTGAAATTCCGCAGGAAGGCGCACAGGTCCGTCGGCTCTTACAATGCTGATTACTTTATCTTCAAGCGGCTCGCGAAGAGCCTGCAGAACATTGATTCTGAACTCAGGCGCTTCATCAAGAAAAAGCACTCCAAAGTGAGCAAGGCTGATTTCTCCGGGGCGCGGTATTCTGCCGCCGCCGAGAATTCCTTCTGCGCTTGCCGTGTGGTGCGGCGCGCGGAAAGGCGGATGCGTAATTAACCTGTCTATGAATTTATTATGAGAGCCGTGATTTCGCGGTCCTGCAAGACTGTGGAGCCGCGTTACTTCAACCGCTTCATCCGCTGATAAAGGCGCCATGATTCCCGGCATCCGTCTCGCAAGCATTGTCTTTCCCGCGCCGGGAGGTCCAAACACAAGCAAATTATGCCCTCCTGCCGCGGCAATTTCCAAAGCGCGTTTATATACAGCCTGTCCGCGGACATTGCTGAAGTCACTAATTTCAGCTTCAAAATTTTCCGCTGTTGTATCATCATTTGACTCGCTGGTATTATTCGCGTTTTCTTTATTTAAAAAGAGCGAAGGAGGCAGAACGCCTTTTTCTTCCCTTATAAACAATGCATTAACAGCGCTTTGCAAATTTTCAACAGCAATGAAACGAGCGTTTTTTTCTGCCTTGTTTCCATTTGAAACGTCACTTTCCGCTGAAGCTAAAATCGCAGCTTCTCCGGCGTTTTCGGCAGGAACAATAAACTCTGTTATTCCCTCAGCCAGAGCCGCAGCGATTGCCGCAAGCACGCCGCGGACAGGACGTATCCTGCCTGAAAGTTCAAGTTCTCCCATCACAAGCAAGTCTCCGCAAACCGGCGCGAGCTGTGCCGCAGCCATCACAGAAAGCGCTATCGGCAGATCCAGCGCCGCTCCGTCTTTTTTCAATCCCGCGGGCGCGAGATTAATTAATATCCTGTCCAGCGGAAAAGCAAATCCCGAGTTCCTGAAAGCCGCTCTCACCCTGTCGCGCGCTTCCCGAACCGCTCCTTCCGCAAGCCCGGAAATATCAACGCCGGGAATACCTCTGCGAATATCCGTCTCTACCCGGATAATGATACCGCCTGCGCCATACGGCATGTATGTAAATACACTCATAATTATTCTCCTGTATAAAACCCAATTCTTTTAGTTTCTTTTGGCTTCTCAATAAGATTATTTAAAGCAATGATTATGTCATTTACGCGTTTGTCATTTTTATCAATGTAAAGTAAAAGGAGTTTTCTCAATTCAATAATTTGTTCATTTGTGCCGCCTTGAGAAAGCACATACCGGCGCATGCGGATAAATATTCTCATTATTTTAATATTGACTTCGATTGCTTTATCAGACCTCAAAACACTTGAAAGCATTAAAATGCCGTGTTCTGTAAAAACGTAAGGGGTATAACGCCTGCCGCCATGTTTGAAACTTGAGATCACAAAATGTGATCTCAAGTTTTCCCATTCCGCTTGTTCTAATTGGAACATAAAATCAGGCGGAAAACGCTCAATATTACGTTTCACCGCTTGATTTAACGTTCTTAGTTCCACCTCATAAAGCTCTGCCAGATCGCTGTCTAGCATAACCTTTTGCCCTCGAACTTCGTAAATCATGTCTTGAATGGGCATGAGCTTGTTCTCTTCTGTCATTTTTTCCATAAGTTAGACCTCCATAAATTGGTTATTCCTTTCCCGAAAAAAGGGATACCTATATATGGCGCGGATTCGCCATTTTGCTTGACTGAAAATGAAAAAAAATAAAAATTATTTTAGGCGCTGACATTTTTTTGTTCATTATTTTGATGTTTTAGAAATATTTTGGAGGTGACTGACACCTTTTTTGTTTTATTCAGTATTTTTGGAAATTATTAAGAGGTGACTGACACCGTTATGCACCTCATAATCTCTTCCTGTTTTTCGTCCCAAAGGTGCATGGCGCCGCCGTTGCAGTTTTTAAAGGCGCCGCAATTTGCGCAAATGCCGGTTTTGCACCATTTACGGATGCGCATGGCTTCGAACTTGTTCTTCCAAACATCAAGGAAATTGTCTTTGTATATGTTACCCTGAATAAAAATTCTGTTGATATTCGGACACGCGGATATTGAACCATCGATTAATACCGAAGCGATTTGGATGCCTGCGCGGCAGAAAAAATATGAATCGCGGGCTTTCAATTCGTATTTGCCAAGATACGCTTCGCAGCTAAAATTTGTTTTTATGCGGGTGTCGTTACGTGCCGAGACAATAAAGTCCATCAGTTTTTTTAACTGCTGCGGGCTTAAACTCATAATTTCGTTTTTTGCCGCTCTTCCTATCGGAGATATTGTAAACAGTCTCCATGCTTTTACATTTATAGAAATTAAAAATTCTTTAATCGTTTCAAGTTCGTCGATATTTTTTCCGTTCACACAGGTAACAACATCGTAATTCAATCTTTTTGACGGAGTTATCAAGTTTAATGCGCGTACAGCTCTTTGAAAACTCTGATTGTTTGCACGTAACCAATTATGATTTTCTTCCATTCCGTCCAGACTGACAGTTATCGATCCCATACCCGCGGCAAGTAATTTGCTGTGCATTTCGGGAGTATAATCGTATCCATTGGTAACAATCCCCCAGCGAAAACCGTTTTCTCTTAGAGCTAATCCGCACTTGGGAAGATCTTCGCGCAGCAGAGGTTCTCCGCCTGTTATAGCTACTGTTAT
>WQRN01000052.1 GCA_009786715.1 Treponema sp. | reverse complement strand
AAAATCCGCTGTTGCGCCTCCATGCAGATAGTTGTTAACATTTTCCGAGCCGGAAGTATAAAAAGGATTTCCAAGAAAAACATCAACGCCGCTTGCGACAAAGTAACAGCCAATCGAAATCGCCTTTTCGCTCATCCATTCGGCGGCAACGCCGACAGCAGGCAGTAGTCCAATGTCATCGCCCAAGCCGCCTTCTTTTACAATTTCCGCGGCTGCTTCTAAAATTCTTGTGTTGTCTACACAGCTTCCCATGTGCAGAATGGGCGGAATGCCTACAGCTTCGCATACTTCGCGAAGCCCGTTACCTGCCATTTTTAGCGCGGTTTCAGGGGTTAACCTTCCCGCTTTCGCGGAGCAGATTGCAGCGCAGCCTGTCTGCAAAACAAGAATGTTGTTTTTAATTAACTGTTCTGTTAATACATTAATATATTCATCAGTTTTTTGTTTTGGATTGTTGCACCCGACAATTCCCACAACGCCTAAAATTCTATTTTGAATAATCGCGTCGTTAAGCGGACGGAAACTTGCTCTGTATTTGCCGCCCAACATATATTTAATTGCGTCCACGCTGAAGCCTGCGACTAACTGCTCGTTTTCTTTTGGAATTTTTACTTTTGATCTATCTCTTTTTTTAAAATTATCGATTGCGCGTTTTACAATTTCTTTTGCGGCGGCGAGTGGGTTGCTCTCCCCTACCGCCATGTGTTTAGCGCCGATTGTTTTAGCCATATCAGTTGTAGAAACAATTTCCGTATGATAACTTTTACTGACATCAACAAGCCCCGGCATAACGCACTGGACATCGACAATCATCATTTCGACTGCGCCTGTAACAATCGCAAGTTCCTGCTGAAGCATGTTACCTGCAAGAGGTACGCCGTGGCGCATAAGCACTTCGTTTGCGGTACAGCAAATGCCTGCAAGAGTGATGCCTGCAGCTCCAACCGATTTCGCGTAATCTTTAATATCCGGGGCAGACACCGCGACAGTAAGGATTTCCGAAATTGCAGGCTCATGCCCGTGAATCAAAATATTAACAGTTTCTTTATTTAACACACCTAAATTCGCCGTGCTGCGAATCGGCGAAGGGGTGCCGAACAAAATGTCAGACACCATCGAAGCTATACGCGAGCCGCCCCATCCGTTTGAAAGAGAAGTGCGGAACGCATGCATCAAAAGATTTTTATAATCATGATCGACACCGACAGAAGTGCGGTGCATCGATTCAACAACCATGCGATCGATACCGCTTGGCTTAATCCCCTTCGCTTCCCAAATACCCTGCCGCTTTTTAGGCGCAAGTTCCAATGTTTTTAAAGTGTCTTCCTGAGAGGAAAACTCACCCATGAATAGATTCGCCAAATCAAGAGCGATGGCGTTTTTATCACGATTTTCAATATCGATACCGTAGAGCTTGGCAGTATATAGAAGAGCTCTTTCGTCTTTAATCGAATAGCCCTCGGCCTTTCCCTCTGCGACATGCTTCAGTTTTAAAACAAGGTGCCTGCCGTGGTCGGAGTGGGCGCTTGTGCCTGCCGCCGCCTCGCGAAGAAAATTACGCGCCGCGATAGTATCGGCATCCGCGCCGCAGATACCCTTCGGCGATTTCGGCGTGATTCTGCACGGCCCCATGTGGCAAACCTTGCAGCAAATGCCGCTTTTTCCAAACCCGCACTGGGCTTTTTGCGCATCCGCGCGGTCAAAACAGGTTTCCACGCAGTCCACGCGGCTTTTTTCAAGCATTTGCGCCGAAGCATTATCGCTGACTTTTGATAGAATATCTTTGTTCTCCATATTGATATAATATAGTAAATTTTGAAAAAAAGTAAGAGGAAATCTATAATTTTCCTTTTCTTGATTATATACTGGTTTTTAATTTTTATATAATGATATACTCATTCCATGACGCATGATTGGGTAGGTTATTTAGCTTCGCTTCTAGTGGCTATATCTATAACAATAAAAGGCGGGATTTATTTCCGCGTATTGAATATGGCAGGATCAATTTGTTTTCTTGTATATGCGGTATTGTTAAAAAGTATACCAATAATGATTATAAATGTTTACGGCATTGGAATAAATCTTTTTCATATAATTAAAATTGTTAAAAATTCTAAAAAAGAAATTCAGCCGGACGCTGAGAATTAAGTTTTTGAAACATTTAATTTAGAAAGTTTTATTTCCCTGCAAGTTTCACATCTGAATTGAGGGTTTTTAACATTACGCCTGTTGTAACCGCGCCACTCTACTACGCGATAACTTCTTCCAACTTTTCCGCAATCGGCGCATACGGTATTATCTTTTATTTCCCAAAGAGGCTCTTTTGCGGCAACGCGGAAAATTATTTTATCAATCCAAAAGAAAATAAGACCGCCAATAAGATTAGCCACTATAGTTGCGATAGTAGGATTAAAATTGCTCATGAGTATAAGGACAACAGCCAAAATAGGCGTGCTTAATTGCCACCTCCCCAAATACAACAGATACTTTTTAATCATAATTTACCTTCCTTACATTAACCGCCCAGATACGCTTTCTTTACATCAGGATTGGCGGCAAGTTCCTGCGAGCTTCCATGAGCGATAATTTCACCTGTTTTTAGCACATAACCGCGATGGGCAAACTCTAAGGCGATCTTGGCGTTCTGCTCAACAACAAGAATAGTGGTGCCGTTGTCACAATTCAATTGCTTTAAAACCCTGAACATTTCATACATCAATTTGGGAGCCAGCCCCATACTCGGTTCGTCAAGCACTATGAAATTGCAGCCCGACATGAGAGCGCGCCCCACCGCAAGCATCTGCTGCTCTCCGCCCGAAAGAAGCTCCCCTCTTTGTTTCCAGCGCTCATTAAGACGAGGGAACAATTCGCAAACCATATTCATCTTTTCCGCGATGATCGCGTGACGGTGCTTTTTCTTTCGATGAGGGTAAGCTGCTATACGCAGATTTTCTTCTACAGTTAAATTGCCGAAGATATGCCGCCCTTCCGGGACAAGGGACATCATACCCTGTTGAACCAAGTTATGCGCTTCAGTTTTTAAAATACTACGGCCGTCATAAAGAATATCGCCTGAGTCAATTACAGGAGCTTCAGGACGCGGCAATCTGGCAAGGCTGTAAAGAATCGAAGTTTTCCCTGCGCCGTTTCCGCCGATAAGGGTTACGATTTCTCCGCGATCGATATTAAAAGAAATACCGTGGAGAACTTTTATGTTTCCATAAGAGACTTTTAAATCTTTTACTTCTAACAGCATACAATACCCTATATTGTTCCGTCTCCAAGGTAGGCGCTTATAACCTTGGGATTATTTTTTATTTCTTCGGGAGCTCCGCAGGCTATCTCCCTTCCAAAATCTATAACAGTTATTCTTTTACAGAGCGTCATAATTACATCCATCTGATGTTCTATCATCCAAACTGTTAGTTTAAATTTTTCGTGAATCCATTGTATGTAACCGATAAGCGCGATGGCGTCTACCGTAGACAATCCTGCCGCAGGTTCGTCTAACATGAGGAGATCCGGTTTAAGTGAAAGGGCGCGCGCAATTTCTACACGGCGCTGCGTGCCGTAAGGAAGATTTTTAGGATAATCCTTTGCGTATTCGGCAAGTTTAAATACTTCAAGCAGCTCCATCGCAGAATCTGTAATTTCTTTTTCTCTTTCTTTATATCTTTTGGTGCGAAAAAAAACATCAAGCACATTGTAACCAAGATGGTGATGCTGAGAAATTCGGATATTATCAAGCACAGTCATTTCATTCCAAAGCCTGATATTTTGAAAAGTCCTGCCGATCTTCATAGCCGCGATTTCATGCGGCTTTTTTCCGTTGATCCTTTTACCCTGAACAAGTATGTCACCCTGAGTCGGCACATAAAAACCGCTTACTAAATTAAAGACAGTTGTTTTTCCTGCGCCGTTTGGCCCGATAAGACCGGCAATCTCACCCTTCTCAAGATATAAATTGAGATCGGTCAGAGCTTCAAGCCCGCCGAAACGATGGGTTAGGTTTTTTATCTCAAGATACTTTTCCATTTATTTTCCTTGCGAGCCTGAAAGTATTCCATTTATTCTTGAGGAGAGAGTAAATCTCAGGCAGTTCCCTATGGCCCATGATCCCTTCCGGCCTCCACTGCATAACGAGAATAAGCAATAGCGGAATCATTACCCATTTGAGTATCTGCAGAGGCCGCAGAGCTTCAAGCAGAAAAGTAAAAAAGACCGCGGAAAGAACAGAGCCTGAAAGCGAGCCCATGCCTCCGAGGTATACCATAACCATACCTTCGGTAGATTTCATAATATTGAATGATGCAGGATTAATAAAACCCAGCATATGCGCGAACAGGCCGCCCGCGATCCCTGCAAGGCCTGAAGAAAACATAAAGGCAAGAAGTTTAATCCTGTTTGTATTGACGCTCATGATCTCAGCGGCTACTTCATCATACCGTATAGCTGATATGCCTTTGCCCATAACAGAGCCCATCAGCCGTTTAATAAGCCCGACACAAACCACAACAAAAACCATCACCCAAATTAAAATCCAGGGAAGCGAAATAACATCTTCCATAGCGAACAGAGTCGCCTTCATTCCCATAAGCCCGCGGCTTGCGCCGACAATATTTAAATTATTAATGGCGGCTATAATGATAAAATTCGCCGCGATAGTGATTATCGCCAAATAATCGTCGCGTGTTTTAAATGAAGGGATTGCCACAATCAGCCCGACGAGCGCGGCAAAAATGCCTCCGACGATTATCACAACAGGGAAAAGAAAAACGCTTGTCCATGCCGGAAGAAGCGCCGCGCCGATAATGTGATTATCCGTAAAAAGAATCAGCGACAGCACCGATGATGTATACGCTCCCACCGCCATAAAACCAGCGTGGCCGCAAGAAAATTCCCCCATATAACCGTTTACGATATTAAGGCTTGAAGCAAATATGATGTTAATGCCGATGGACATCAGCACAGTCTGGATATACTGATTAATGACACCTAACATTGAAAGCGCCACTGTCAGAACTGCGAAGAAAAGAGCGCCTAACATCAGCATTTTATATTTTTTGGTCACATGGGCTCCTATATTTTGGTGCTTCTTGCAGTGCCGAAGAAACCGGTGGGTTTCAGCACTAAAATAATCAGAAGGATAAGAAATGACACCAAATCCTTAAAACTGGACGGAAAAAAAGCTACTATAAAAATTTCTATAAAGCCGAGCATGAAGCCGCCGAAAAAAGCGCCCCTGATGTCGCCTATGCCGCCTACAACTGCGGCGATAAAAGCTTTCCAGCCCAGAATCATCCCCATCAGCGGGCTTAATACCGGATAGGACATACCGAAAAGAATCCCCGCCACCGCCGCAAGGCTTGAGCCAAGCGCGAAGGTAAAGGTGATGATTTTATTAACCGGTATTCCCATAAGAGGAATTGCAAACCTGTTATTCGAAATTGCGCGCATGGACATTCCAAGAACTGTTTTCTTTACGATAAATTGCAAGATCGCGAATACAATAAATGCTGCGGCTATTACAAGCACTTTCAGATTGGTAATTATTACAGGGCCGAATGTCCAGATTTTTTCTTTAATGATATCCGGGAAACGCTTGGCGCTTGCTCCAAGAAGAGCCAGATTGCCGTATTCAAGTATGAACCCCACCATAAGAGCGGTAATAACAACATAAAGACGGTTCACGCCTTTTTGTCGGAGCGGCCAGTACGCTATACGTTCAATAGAAACGCCTAACAGAGCTGTCGCCGCCATCGTCAGCACAAGGGTGATGATAAACACCGCAACTGTGCCGCCTGTTAACAAACTAATAAAAGCAGTCGCGATAAAAAAGGCGATGTAGGAGGCGGTCATAAAAATATCGCCATGGGCAAAATTGATAAACCGCAGCACGCCGTAAACAAGGCAATAGCCGAGAGCGATTATTGAATAAAAACTTCCCCACTGTAGAGCGTTAAAAACATTCTGTAAAAGCGTTCCAAGCATACCGCGTTATCCCAACCTACTTCATGTTAGTTGTAAAGATAAACTCTCCTGAGTCTCCAATCCGCACAACAACAGCGGTTTTATCAGGATCGCCGTTGGCGTTAAATGTCATGCTGCCTGTAACGCCTGGATAATCTCTAAGAGCTATAATAGCGTCTTTAACAGCTTCCCTGTCTTTACGCAAATTTCCCGTAACACCGGCATTTACAACAGCCTGAAGGACAATTTTAGCAGAATCGTAGGTAAGAGCGGCGACGCTGTCGGGAGTTTCATTATAAGCGGCTTTGTATTGATCGATAAATTCTTTTGTAATGCCTGTCGCGCCTTCTGCGGCAAAGTGATCTGTAAAGTAATATCCCCTGACAGCGTTATTGCTCAGGGTAACAATATCCGAAGAACCCCACGAATCGCTTCCAAGCACCGGCCTGTCGCCCCATCCCAAATTTCTTGCTTGAGGGACAACGAGAGCTACAATGTTGTAATAAATCGGCAGATAGAGAATTTCAGCGCCGCTATTTACAATTCTGGTTAATTGAACAGAAAAATCTTTATCATTCTCGCCGCAGCTTTCATAAGCGGCTATCGATCCCGATCCATAACGATTTATCCAGTTGTCTCTGAACAACTGCGCGAGGCCGTAGGAATAATCATCTTCTACATTGTAGAGTACCGCTGCCTTTGTAATGTTCGGGAACTGCTGAGCGGCGAAACGCACACCGGCAGGAGCTTGCACAGGATCGAGAATACATGCCCTGAAAACATACGGCCTATTAATAGTTACATCGGGATTTGTCGCCCAGGGGGAAATCATGGGAACCTTATGATCATTGCTGATCTGTCCTGCCGGAATGGCGCGGCCGGAACCGACAGGGCCAACAACCGCCACTACGCTGTCCTGCTCGATCAGGCGCAGCGCAGCCTGCACGGCAGATTCAGGTTTCAGCTCGTTGTCAGCATAAATAAATTCAACCTTATATTTAATTCCGTTTACATCTAGGCCGCCTGCATCGTTGATTTGTTTTTTAACCAGCTCTCCTGAGTTTCTTGCGCTTTCGCCAAGTTTCGGCGAGTTTCCGGTTAATGGAATGTTAAATCCGATTTTAATGGTCTGGGCTTTCTCGCCGCAGCCGGTTAGTATCAGGCTGAAAATTAATAAATACAAACAGATGGTAATGAATACCTTTTTCATAATTAACTCCTTTTTTTTAAATAATGCTTCATATATGTCTGTGTGTCAATATATGAATAAAAAAGAGCTAAAAAATATCAATTATTTTTTTGTAAACGGGGTTTGAATCAGAAATCTGTAGAAAACATCTGTTGTTTTCCGCGAAAACTGCAACCTCATCATCATCGGGGAGGCATATTACAATGTCCGCTTTGGTTTTACTGCGTATTTCTTCGATTCTGTCCGGCTGTTTTTCGCTTCGCAATTTATTTATCACAAGCGCCAATTTGCCGTAAGACATTTTCATTTCGTTTGCAAGTTCATAAAGCCGAATCAAGGTTTGAAGCCCGGAGTTTGACGCATCCGAAACTAACACAAGCGTGTCAACTTTTTGAACAATGCGCCGCGAAAGATTTTCAAGCCCCGCTTCATTGTCCAGAACAACAAACGGATAACTGGAAGAAATCTCCGCTATTACCTCTCTTAAAATATTATTCGCATAACAGTAGCAGCCTTCCCCCTCCGGCCTTCCCATCGCGATAAGATCAAAACCTTTCGCTTCAACAAGCGCGCTTTCCAGTTTTAACCGTAAAAGTTCACGGGTGCTCACTCCGGCGTTCGCCCCAACCGAAGCGCGCGCGTTCTCTCTCGCTCTGCCGACTGTGTCTGTAACGGTTACGCCAAGAGCGGCGTCAAGACAGCTGTTAGGGTCTGCGTCAATCGCAAGTACAGGCGTTTTACCGCTGTCAATAAGATTTTTTATAATCAAGGCGGAGATGGTAGTTTTGCCAACGCCGCCTTTTCCGGTTATCGCGATTAGTTTACTCATGTTTTTAGTTTAATATTTTAAAGCCGCAGAGTCCACAAGTATTACAAAAATATTCTACCGCGAGGGCCTGCCATAACCGTTTCTGCTAACCGGCAGAACAGTATAGGAACTGCCAATAGAACTTGCGGTAAAACTTTCACCGGCTAGATACAAATTTTTATCAAAAAAGCTACCTTTTCGTCATTGATTTAATGTGTCTATCAACTGTTCAATAATATTGACTTCTTCTTCACCCATTCCATCTAATGCCGAAATTCCGTCTCTGTCTGCATTGCGAATTTTATCGGAGTACGGTAAAAAAAACAAATCTAATTCCCCCTTTGCGTCCTCTGCGAAACTCCGCGTCCTTTGCGAGAATTCTTCTGTGATAAATCTTTTATCATCATCATTTGTAATTTTATTGGCAACAATCACAAATTTATTTAAACCAATTTCCTCAGACATTTTGATAACAGTCTTCGCGCAGTCAAGCGAGCGCTGACCCGGCTCCACTACGATAATCATTACATCAACGCCTGTTACAGTCGCCCTGCCCAAATGTTCAATACCCGCTTCCATGTCCATGATGAGCGTTTCGTTTTTATAAAGCACAAGGTCGTTTACAAGCGCTCTAATAAAAATGTTTTCCGGGCAGGCGCACCCGCCTCCGCCGCGTTTAACAGCGCCAAGCACAATAAGTTCAACACCGTTATGTGAATACGCGAACCTTTCTGCTACATCTCCGACTTCGGGGTTTAATTTAAATACCTGTCCATACTGTTCAATTTTCGCGCCTGTGCGTTCCTCGATAAGTTCAATTTGCTTGGAGATTGGTGTAATTTTTACATTACTCGAAATGCCAAGGCTTGCGGCAAGATTAGCGTCGGGGTCGGCGTCAAGCGCAAGAACTCTTTGCCCTTTTTTTGCAAGAGTCAAAGCAATAGCCGCCGAAACAGTGGATTTACCTACGCCGCCTTTTCCCGAAACCGCAATTTTCATTAAAATTTGTATTTCTCTTTCATCCGCTTGGTTAATTCCGCCATGAGCGAGAATACTTTTTCCGCGTCTTCAACAGCCAACGAGCCGGTTCCGCAGGAAGGGGTAATAATTGCCTGTTCTGTAATTAAGTTTTTGTCGATTCCTTTGGAAGCAAGATTATCCATCACTTTTTCTAACTGCGT
>WQRN01000051.1 GCA_009786715.1 Treponema sp. | reverse complement strand
TGGATCTGCGTTGTAGGCTCTTCAAAAAAAGGCAAGATTCAGGAATTTATAGACGCAATGCAGCGAAGCGTTAAATATCTGGAAAAATGTTTTATAAACCGTCACACCGGGGAAGCTGACCTTGCCTTCGGTGAATTTAAATTCTATCAGGGAGAAATACAACCCGCGGAAACATCTATAACACAGAGCATAATCCGCTCGCGCGCGGTTAAACAGATTGAAGTTGTTCACAGAGGATTATTCTATGAAATCAGAATTGCTGTCTTGCAGGGGAATTATAAAAAGATGCAGCAAACATTAAATGATATGAAAGCAAATTTAGATCTTCCCTATTATTCCAACAGATTTTACGATTACGATATTACCCTATGCTGGTATTACTGCGCCCTCGGCATTGCCGATAAAGTTCCCGATTGGTTAAAAGAAAATTTTTCGCATTACGCTTATGCTGGATTTTTAGATAATTACGCCAACCAGATGAAAGCGCGTTACTGTTATCTGACAAGAAATTATAACCCGCTTCTCTCGTATATTCAGGATATGAAAAAGCGCGAATCATTTTTATTCGGCAGAATTGAGATGCTTGCAATAGAAGCGTGCGTTTTTTATAAAATGAAAGAAAAAGACAATGCGTATAAATCGCTTGAAGAAGCGTACGAGAACGCCTGCGGTAATAATATAATTATGCCTTTTATTGAACTTGGAAAAGACATGCGCACTCTTACAATCTTCGCGCTTAAAAAGAAAGGAAAAATTCCGAAAGAATGGCTTAATGAAATAAACCGCAAATCCGCATCATACGCAAAACGTCTTTCTCATGTAATTTCCGAGTATAAGCAGGTAAACCAGATAGCGGATGAAATCGTTATTACCCCCAGAGAACGCGATGTTTTAACGGATCTTTCGCATGGTCTTTCGCGCTCTGAAATCGCCGCCAGCCGCAATCTTTCGATTAACACGGTTAAAATGCTTGTTAACAGCGTATATATGAAGCTCGGAGCCGAAAATCTTTCCACAGCGATTCATATCGCGACAGAGCAAAAGATCATTTAAGCAATTTTCTTCGCTATTCTCTTATTCTTAATTTTCTTCCGATAAAATAACTTGCCTCTGTCTCAGGCTCTCCCCCGGACATTTCAAATTCTTCAAGGATTTCAAATTTCGGACCGCTGAAGGGCGCCATTCTGGGATAATTCTCCATCACAAGGTAAAATTCTTTATGCGGTGACGACAACAGCTCTTCGGAATCGATAATAAAGTAATATTTTTGTTCATCATTAAAATACGGCACAAGATTCGCGTATTTCCATGTGCCTACATAATTCCAATCCGCGAAATAAAACATTAAAACATAAACAGGAGTATCTTTATCCTTGTTAAATACATATTCAGATGATTTATCGCGGAAAATATTCTCAATTTTATTCTGATTTACAGCGCCTGCCGTAAAAGAAATAACAAGCAGTAAAATTACCGCAATGGCTATATTTTTGATTTTTACCTTAACGGAATCTATAATCATAACAGGAAAAAGTATCAGGAACGGGAATACAGGCATACCGTAACGTAAAACTTTATAAGGGGCGATTATTAAAGTAACAATAATATAAATTAAAGACGCGGAAAAAATAAACAGAGCTTGTTTTTGAATAATCAGTTTCTGTTTAAAAAGTATTAAAATTACAGCGCAAATGCCGCATATTGTTAAAACGGGAATAGTAAAAAAATGCTTTACAAGCAGCGACGCGGCGGCGGTTAACGAAACCGCCAAATTTCCCGGCGCGTCCATGAACAGCGTTCTTGCCGTTCCCGCCGCTCTGTATGATGTAAACCCGGCGAAATACTTTGGATAAAGCGCGAGAGTAAACAAAACGCCAAGACATAATATAAAAAAGTAAAATAATATTTCCTTATATGTTTTATTTTTACAATTTGTATAAATAATGTAAACGCCGAACAACCCGATAAATAAAACTGTATAATAACCCGTTAAAAGCGTAAAAGCCGTTACCAAAGACAGGCAAATAAGATTAAGAGTTTTATTAATAATTACGCTTCGATTTGTACAAATAAAATTTGTTATGTTAATATTTTTAATAAAATAGTAACAGAAGATAATAAACATTGTCTCCTGAAGCTGATATGGACGCAAAAACAATGTATTAGAAATTGTTGCCGTGGATAAAAAAGCGCAGGCAACGGAAAGAAATTGAAGAATCAGCGAATTCGGAAATAACAGCCTTACAAGCAGGAAAAAGAAAATAAAGGAAACTGTAAAAAGTATTAGGTTTAAAAACCCTCCCCTGAAAATGATTAGTTTCATGTCTCCGGTTTTTAACCCGATAAGGGAAAGCCTGAAAAGCGAATAATAAAAATTTGTATGCGGGGAGTCGCGGTTATCTTTCCATAATTTTCCAATGTCAGAAAACGCGTCTTTAATACTTGCGTCGCTTGCAAGACTTTCTTCTCTTACTTCTTTGCCTGAATATTCTCTGTTTACTTCGTAATTTTTCGCGCTGATGTATTCGTTATAACAGGTAATAGCGAGAGACAATCCTTCGTCCACATGGAAACCGTTTTTCTGCGTCAGCCAGTATATGCGTATTCCAAGAGCCATAGAATAAATTATTAAAAAAATTAACACTAACTGCGCTTTTTTGGAAATCACCCTGATTCCTCCGTGGTTTTACTGAATATTAATATAAAATCTTTCTAAATACGCAATCCTTCTGCGAGCGTCATTATAACGGCTGCTCTGAGGATATTCATTCACCAAACGGCGGTAGTAATCTACGGAAAGTAAAATATTTCTGCTTGGGGTATTGGCTTCGTAATACTGCCCCAACAGCCAGTAAATTTCATCGCTGCCGCCGGGATAATCTTCTGTTAATTGTTCGAGTAACGAAATTGCCGCGCCCGGATTTGCGCTTTCAAAGTTTTCCTTTGCTTTTTGAATTGTTCCATCGTATGGCAATTTTTCTCTTACCGCGGAAGGCTGACTTTCTGCGGTTTGTACGGCAGGACTTTGTTCACTTGTCATTGCGGGAGGCGCTGTTTGAGAAGGCGTTTGCGCTGCGGGAGAAGACGGCTGAGAAGGCTGTGTCGCCGCGGCCGGTGGTTGGGCTGCCGCAGCCGGAGGCTGAACAGGTTGTACCGGAGATTGCGCAGATGAAGGCGCAGGTTGTGAAGGCGCGGCTCTTGCGGACTGCGTTTGCGTTGTTCCCTGTGAAGGAGGAGAAACGCTTTCCTGCGTAAACGCTTCGCCTGTAGTTACCGCAGGTTCTGCCGCAATTCTTGAACCGCTGCGAATCTGAGCTTCTTCAAGAGCGGAGGGCCAGCGCGGCTGCGCAATAATTCTGCCGCGATCCGCAGACTGATAAGGCCAGCCTGCAGTACCCGCCGGCGCTTCTGTTACAACTACCTGCACATGATCATTTATAATGTAGTCCCTTATAAAATCCTGACGGTAAAACTTTAACGTGAAAGTTCCCTGTCCCTCAAGCGTGAAAATAAAACTCTGCCCTTCAGGATCATTTCGCCGCGAACTGTAAACAACTCCCCTGCGCGACGCGATTTCACCTAGATAAATCCATCCCGTTCCGCGGAAAGGTATTTCGACAATTTGCCCGACAGTAGCGTGAATTATCCTTGAATAGATAATTTCCCTGTCCAGAGGCGTTAACCCCATCTGCAGCAATGAATCAGGAGCATGCGATGGGCCGGAAGGAAAATTAGGACGGTAGCTCTCACGGGGAACTTCAGTAATGCCGCTTGATGATTCATAAGGCGGCTCATCCGGGACGGGCGGCTCCTGCGCGGTTTCAATTTCTTTTTCAGGTTCAATTACAGATAACGGCACAGGCTCAATCTGCTCAGGACGGGGAGGAATCTGCGCTGCAGGAGGCACAGGAGGAAGCGGCACTTCTTCCGCGGACACAGTCTGCGCTGTTTCAATTTCATCTAACAGAGGCGTTTCTTCTTCAGCGGGGATTTCCTCAAACAAATCAGCTTCAGCGATTTGCGCCGGCTGTTCTTCAATTATGCCGGTATCATCAATCTTATGCTCTTCTGTCTGCACCGCCTGTTCTTCCGCTTTAACGGGTTCCTGCGCTTTCGGTTCCGCCTGAACTGCGGCGGGAGGTCTTGTACTCTGAGGCGGCGGTTCTGATTCTGGCATACTTTCACAGGAGATAAAAATAAATAGAAATATTATAAATAAAATGTATAGATTTTTTTTCATGGGATATGCTCCAAAAATTCATCTACCGCTTCTTCAATTTCATTCCGCCACTTCTCTTCGCCGCCGCGCAGAGGATCCTGCCAGTATTCGGCGGCGTCTTCCTCTGTCCAGACGGTTCTTTGTTCCCTTCCTAAAATAACTTCCGGAAGATAATCGGGTTCATCGGGCAGAAATAATTCATCAGCCGGAATTGGAGAAAAAACGGTCAATCTTTCGGAATCGGCGTGGTTTTCATCGCTTTTAGCGCCGTTCAGCGATAAAAGAACGGATAATGTTAAAATAACCGCAAAAACGACAGTACAGCCAACGGCGATCTGCCGTTTCTGTTTCGCGGTCAGATATCGAAACCAATCCCTGATAAATTGAATTATTTTTTCCAATTTCCCCTCAAAAATATTATAGCATAAAAAATTTAAAATGTAACTATAACCTTGCCTTATGAATATTTTTTTGGTATACTGAGCCATGCTAGTAGAAATGAATTCGAGGGGAAACGGAGCCTGCCCGTTCTGTTCATCCACCGGAAACTGTCATGTTCAGGAGACTCTGAGAGAAACGCTGGACAAGTTTTCAAGAGAAGATAATCCAATGGAGCTGGTGATTTATTCCTGCCCATATTTTAACGAGAAATAGGCACTTAAAATGAACGACAGGCTTTCTTCGCTGCTCAAAAGATACGATGAGTTAACGATTCTAATACAGGATCCGGCTCTTGTAAAAGATCAAAACCGCTTCAGAGATGTTATGAAAGAACATTCCCATCTAAGCGAAATCGCCGAACTTAATCGCAGCATAGAAGAAATGGAGAAACAGGCGGAACAGGCCAAAACTCTCGTTCAGGAAGAAAAAGATCCTGAAATGAAAGAGCTTGCCCGCGAAGAGCTCAAAGATTTGGAAAACAAACTTTCGGGCGAAAGGGAAAAAATAAAAATCCTTCTAATTCCCAAAGATCCTTTAGACGAAAAAAACATCATTATGGAAATTCGCGCCGGTACTGGCGGAGAGGAAGCAGCTCTTTTCGCTTCCGATCTTTACAGGATGTATTCCAGATTCGCGGAAACCAAGGGTTGGAAATTTGAGGTTATGAATTCCAACGAGACTGAACTCGGCGGCATTAAGGAAATTGTTTTTTCAATCAGCGGCAATAATGTATACGAAAACCTCCGCTACGAATCAGGCGGCCACAGGGTGCAGAGAGTTCCGGCTACGGAGTCGTCAGGAAGGATACACACTTCCGCGGTTACGGTAGCGGTTCTACCCGAAGCGGACGAAACAGAAATTGACATAAGACAGGAAGACCTGCGCATCGATGTAATGCGCGCCGGAGGCCCGGGAGGCCAATGCGTTAATACTACCGATTCCGCTGTGCGCATAACGCACATCCCGACAGGCTGCACTGTCCACTGTCAGGATGAAAAGAGCCAGATTAAAAATAAAGCCAAGGCAATGCGCATATTACGCGCCAGAATTTACGAAATGGAAGAAGCGAAAGCGGCGGCAGAGAGAGCGGAAACAAGGAAGAATCAGGTAGGTTCGGGCGACCGCTCGCAGAGAATAAGAACTTACAATTTTCCGCAGAATCGTTTAACGGATCACCGCATAAATCTTACGCTTTACAAACTGGATCTTATAATGCAGGGTGATACGGCGGAACTTTTTGACGCGCTGAAACTTTCCGCAAAGGAAGATTTTTTGCAAACAGGCGCAGATTCATCTTCAGATAACGACGATTAACCATGCTAATCCGCGAAGCGCTTGCGCAGGGAACAACCGATTTAAAATATGCCGATATAAAAACACCTAATCTCGACGCGTCTCTTCTTCTTGCCCATGTTTTAAAAATAAACCGAACTAAACTTATCGCCTCGGGAACAGATAAAATATCTGCAAAAAACTGCGCCGCTTTCTGTGAATTAATAGAAAGAAGAGCCTCGGGAGAATGTGTCGCGTATATAACCGGTAAAAAAGAATTCAGAGGATTGGAATTTGAGGTTAACAAGTCTGTATTAGTGCCAAGACCGGATACTGAGACATTAGTTGAAGCCGCGCTGGAGATTTTATCGGAAAATTTTCTCGCCAAGACGCAAAGGACGCAGAGGGAAGAAGAAGAAAGTGCTTGCGAACAAAAACCTCCGTGTAACTCCTGCGAACCGGCGGTTCGACACTCCGTGGTTAAAAATATTAATCTCTTAGATTTATGCACCGGATCAGGCGCTGTAGCTATTGCCTTAAAAAATGAAATGCCTGAACTGGAAGTCCACGCTACAGACATTTCACCTGACGCTTTGGAAACCGCAAAAAGAAACGCAAAACGCCTTCTCCCTAAAAAAAATATCCATTTCCATCTCGGCGATCTCTACAACGCCCTCTCTCCTTCCCCCTCTGCGTCCTTTGCGTCTCCGCGAGAACTCTTCTCTAAACAACCCACTGCATCCTTAGCTTCTTCGCAAGAACTCTTCTCTCTTATAATCTCTAACCCTCCCTACATTCCGTCCGCCGAAATTAAAACTCTTTCACCGGAAGTGCAAAACGAACCTCTCCTCGCCCTCGACGGCGGTGAATCCGGGCTGGATATAATAAAAAAAATAATTGACTACGCGCCTGATTACCTTAAAAACGGCGGCGTTCTGTTACTTGAAGCGGATCCGCGTCAAATGCCGGACATTGAAATCTTACTTGCTAAGAGAGGTTTTAACAGTATAAAATCATATAAAGATCTGTCAGGTTCGATCCGGGTAATTGGGGGAAAGTTTGAAACTTAAATTCTTATTTTGCGTTATCCCTGTTTTATTATTGCTTTCGTGCGCGTCAAGACCGGCAATACCGTCCGAAGACCCTGTTCTTGCGGCAGAAAGCAAAAAATTCAATTTATCATTAATCGCCGCGGGCGATAATTTATTCCATGACTCTTTAATTAATTCTTTTAAAATGGAAGACGGAACTTACGATTTTTCTTCCATCTACGAGATAATAAAACCCATTGTACAAAAAGCGGATCTGGCTTTTATTAATCAGGAAACTGTAATGGCCGGCGCAAGCTACGGTTACTCAGGCTATCCCGCATTCAACACGCCGCAATCACTTGCTTTCACTCACGCGGACACAGGTTTTGATATTATTAACATCGCGAATAACCACGCCATGGACAAGGGAGCGTCAGGACTTATTTCCACGCTTGATTTTTTAAACACCTTTGAAGAATTTACAGTTATAGGAGCAAGGAAAGAAGGCAAGAGCGCGCGCATTATAACTAAAAATAATATTACCCTCGGTTTGTTATCATATACGCACAGCTTAAACGGAATACCTCTCCCGAAAGATAAGCCGGATATTGTTTCGATGATCGACAAACCCAAAATGACGCAGGAAATTAACGAACTGCGCCCGTTATGCGATTTTTTAATAGTATCAATGCATTGGGGTGCGGAATATCTTCTTGAACCCGATCAGAGCCAGACAGAAATGGCTGAATTTCTTGCGCTTCACAATGTCGATCTTGTTATAGGGCATCATCCGCACGTTCTGCAAAAAGCTGACAAACTTCAAAGAGCGGACGGCAAAGAAATGTTTGTCATTTACTCTCTCGGCAATTTCGCTTCACATCAAAGGGAAAGAGAAAGGGTAATAGGCGGAATGCTGGCTGTAACGTTTGAAAAAGAAGAAGGAAAATTATCAATATCTGATTTCGGATTGATTCCCGTTATAACCCATTATAACCGCAGCTTTCAAAACACAAAAATTTATCCGTTATACGCATACACGGAAGAACTCATCGCGGAACACGGCCTAAGAAATGTCTCTATGGATTTTTTCAAAGGCGTACTGAACAGATTAAATATTAATATAATTACGCAAAACCCATAAATTAGGCTTCGGCTGCCTTCGGCTCTTCGGCGGGCGGCGCTTCCACAACAGGAAGTTTTTTAGTGCCGTTCTTAACAGCGGCTTTGCAGACTTTGCAGATTTTAAACTTCTGCCCGCCTGATTCCTGTTCAAAAAGCACCTTAATGTTTTTTCTATTGCAAATCGGGCACACGCCTCTGCCGCGGGCGAACAATTCCCTGATACTCTGGCCTCTATGTGGTTTAGACATTTATTTCCCCTTCTCGCCGCTGTTACCTTTGGCAGCAGATTTATCATCGCCCTTTTTGGACTTTTTCTTGTCGCTGGTGTCGAGTTTATAATCTACCAGTTCTAATATAACGACTTCCGCCGCGTCACCCTTTCTCTCGCCGAGTTTTAATATGCGGGTGTAACCGCCGTTTCTGTCTTTCATGCGCGGACCGATATTTGTAAAAAGTTTTGCCACAACCGCTTCGTCGAAAAGACGGCTGGAAACAAGGCGCCTGTTATGAACGCTGTCTTCTTTGGCTCTTGTGATCATCTTTTCCGCGGTTCTGCGGATTTCAAGCGCTTTGGCCTTTGTTGTGAAAATCCTTTCCTGCCTGAACAATGATGTCACCATGTTGCGGTGAAGCGCCTTGCGATGAGACGCCATCCTGTTCAGCGGGTTAAAACCTCTTTTATGCTTCATCTTCAGTTTCCTTTGCTTTGGTTTCCATACGCGCGTTCTTTAAAACATTTAAATCCGTGATACCCAGGCTCAAGTTCCACTCTTTAAGTTTTTCCTTGATCTCTTGAAGCGACTTCTTGCCGAAGTTTCTTGTTCTGGCAATGTCGTCTTCCGTTTTGCGCGTAAGTTCCCCGATTGTCTTGATATTTGCGTTCTTCAAACAATTTGACGAACGAACCGAAAGCTCCAACTCCTCAACAGGAGTATTTAATATTTTTTTAACATGATCATTTTCATCGTCAAGATCATCTTCAAGACCGATGTTGTTCTCGTCAAAATTGATAAACACGGAAAAATGATCCTTCGCGATCTTCGCGGCTTCCGCAAGCGCGTCTTCGGGTTTGATCGTTCCGTCTGTCCATACTTCAAGAACAAGCTTGTCGTAATCATTGCGCTGCCCTACACGGGTAGATTCTACATTAAACTTTACCTTTTTAACGGGCGAGAATATCGCGTCTACGGGAATTGTATTAATAACTTCGATGTAGCGTTCGTTAACTTCAGACGGCACATAACCTCTGCCAAGATCGATTTGAATTTCAAATCTGATATCGGCGTTGTCCATCAATGTCATAATGTGCTGACCTGATGAAAGCACATCAACCTGTCCGGGTCTTGCGAAATCGTCGCTCTTTATTTCCCTTTTGCCGTTCCATTCATAAAGAAGAACATCCTGCTCTGTCTCAGGCGGCAGTTTAAGGCGGATTTGCTTAAGGTTGTTTATCACTTCGAGGGTATCTTCCACAATATTCGGAATTGTTTCAAATTCGCTTGATACGCTGTGCGCAGATCCGTTGGCTTGAATAGACTCAATCTTTACAGCAGTAATCGCGTACCCCTGAATAGAGGAAAGCAAAACCCTGCGCAAAGTGTTGCCAACCGTTGTACCAAAACCCGGTTCAAACGGGGCGGCTATAAACTTGCCGTAATTTTGACTGAGATCACCATGCTCAAATGTAAAACTTTTAGGGCG
>WQRN01000050.1 GCA_009786715.1 Treponema sp. | reverse complement strand
CTTTGCTTCGGAAACAATACAGCTTCGTTTAGCTACAGCGGTAAACAGTGAATTGTCGCTGTTGCTTAACTTGGTGGATTCTCCTTTTATCCGGGATTATTTTAAAAACCCTTCCGACCAAAATTCGGAACTATTGGCAAGAAAAGTATTTGATTTATACGAGCGGCATTTCAAACAGGGAGTAGTTTTCTGGATTAACGATATTGACAAGATTTTTTATTCCACCGGCAATGAACCATACATTGTAAATCCTGATGATCCGGAATCTTACTGGTATAACTTAACTCTTTACAATACGGAAAAATATAATTTTAATATTAATTATAATCCCAATATGCGGCAGATCGATCTCTGGGTTAACGCTCCTGTATTTGACGAAGATAATAAAAAACCTTTGGGTATGCTTGGAACAGCCATTAACCTGACAAGTTTTTCAGATTTTATCGCCAACGCTTATAGGGAGTTTGAAAATAATATTACCGTTTATACATTTAATAAATTTCACGAGATTACATCCGCACAGAATATTGCGCTTGTAATTAACAAAGTACACCTTGAAGAATATTTCACAGATGAAAGCGAACAGATTATCAGAATAGCCGACACGCTCGCCGCCGGTGAAAATATTATTTTTACCAGAAACGAAAAAATTTACCTTATATGTTACATCCCGGAGATGGAGTGGTACGCGGTTATCCGTTATCCGCAGTATGGTATATTCGCGCTTAATCAATTCAAGAATATATTATTTTTTAGCATGCTTTTTTTAATTCTTTTTATTTTAATTGTGTTAAATATTTTCATTGCCAGATCGGAAAACGCAATTGAGAAACAAAATATGCAGTTGATTGATGCGAATATTAAAACAGAAGCCGCAAACCAGTCCAAAAGTAATTTCCTTGCGACAATGTCCCATGAAATTCGCACGCCGTTAAACGCAATCCTGGGGATTACTCAAATTGAAATGCAGAATGAAAGCCTGCCGGACAGACATATGGCAGCTTATGAAAAAATACATAGTTCCGGCATTAACCTTCTTGGGATAATCAATGATATTCTGGATTTATCAAAGATTGAAACCGGGAAAATGGAGCTAAATCCGTTTGAATATGACGTGCCCAGTTTAATTAACGACGCAATTCAATTAAACATTATACGAATAGGATCAAAACCAATCGAATTTAAATTAAGCGTTGATAAAAATCTGCCGACGAAGCTTTACGGCGATGAAATAAGAATAAAACAAATACTTAATAATCTTCTTTCTAACGCGATTAAGTATACAGAAGAAGGACAAGTTCACCTCTCTGTAAAACACATAATGATTAACGAAAATATTATGCTTATTTTTTCTGTAAGCGATACAGGACAGGGGATGAAAGAAGAAGACAGAAAAAAAATATTCGATGAATACGCGCGTTTCAATATGGCGGCAAACCGGTCAATAGAAGGAACGGGGCTTGGATTAAATATAATAAAAAGAATTGTAGAATTAATGGAAGGAGATATCAGCGTAGAAAGCGAATTCGGAAAAGGCAGTATATTCACAGTTTCGATAATACAGCAATCAGCTGATAACTCGCCAATCGGAGAAGAACTTGCGCAGCGGTTAAGTAATTTTACATTTACAAATAAAAAACAAAATAAGCAGGAAATTACAAAAGAGATGATGCCTTACGGCAGCGTATTGGTTGTTGACGATGTAGAGATAAACCTTTATGTAGCATGCGAAATACTTTTATCCTATAAGCTTGAAGTAGAGATGGCAGACTCAGGCATTGCGACGATTGAAAAAATAGTAAACGGAAAAAAATATGATATAATATTTATGGATCATATGATGCCGAAAATGGACGGTATAGAAACTACCAAAAAGCTGCGGGAGCTCGGCTACACAGGATTTATTGTAGCTCTGACTGCAAACGCTTTGGTAGGAAATGACAAAATGTTCGAGAATAACGGTTTTATACCTAAACCAATCGATTTAGGTCTAATAAATGAAATATTAAATAGATTTGTGAGAGACATGCACCCGGAAGAAGCAAAAAAGTTTAAACTTGAAACAAATAAAAAGTAAAACATATATAACATATTGACATAGTAAGTAATACAGTCTATCATGATATAAACTATGAAAACATTTCGATCAAAAGTTTACGGAGCAATAACAGAAGCAATCGGAGCAACGCCTTTGGTACATTTGCCGAAACTGAGCGTATCACCTAACGGTGATAGACTTCCAGGAATTCTGCTTGGCAAGCTTGAAGCGTTTAATCCTGCGGGAAGCGTTAAATGCCGCATAGGAGCTGCAATGCTTGAAGCCGCCAAACAAAATGGAAAATTAAAACCCGGCTCAGTGGTAATAGAGCCGACAAGCGGAAATACGGGCATAGGGCTCGCGTTTTCCTGCGCGTCTCTCGGTTATAAACTTATACTTACCATGCCGGAAACAATGTCCATTGAACGCCGCAAATTGGCAAAAATGCTTGGCGCCGATATTATTTTAACGCCGGGAACTGAAGGGATGACAGGCGCGATAAAAAAAGCGAAAGAGCTTAATGCGCAAATAGCAGGCAGTTTCATGCCGCTGCAATTTGAAAACCCTGCCAATCCGCAGGTTCATCGTGAAACAACAGCGTTAGAAATTTGGGAAGACACAAACGGACTAGTTGACATTTTTGTCGCGGGAGTAGGAACAGGCGGAACTATTACCGGGGTAGGAGAAGTTCTTAAAGATAAAAAGAAAACAGTAAAAATAGTCGCAGTAGAACCTGACGCGTCTCCTGTTCTTTCAGGAGGTTTGGCAGGACCTCACCGGATACAGGGCATAGGAGCGGGATTTGTTCCCAAAATATTAAACCGTTCTATCATTGATGAAATTATTCGCGTAACAAACGAAGACGCTTTTGATACAGCCAGAAAACTGAGCCGCGAAGAAGGAATACTTGCAGGTATTTCCTCAGGCGCGGCAGTTTGGGCTGCTTTACAACTCGCCGCAAAACCTGAAAATAACGGAAAAACAATCGTAGCAATATTGCCCGATTCCGGCGAACGGTATCTTTCAACACAGTTATCGAATTCGGAAGATTCGTAAAATTATTTACAGAAGGAAGACACTATATATAAAATAGTAATGCTAATGAAATAACAGTAAAATCAATGCTCTTAATAAAAAAGGTGTTAGTCACCAGAAGATTATCAACAGCTTCTATTTATCACATACTATATATCTATTAATTATTATTTATAATAAATATTAGAATCCATTAGCCTTCTATTAAAGTATCTTCCAAGACTCGGTAAATCTGAATAAATATCATGATCATTTATACCAATTATATTAATTTCATTAATAAGTTTTTCAATTTCACATTCATTTATTACAATTTTTTTTAACCAGGTATCTGAAACATTAAATTTATCTAGTTCTTTTTCATTTGGATGAAATGTGAAATAACCTTTTTGCTTTGATATCCTTGCATTTTTCCATGGAATTTCAATAAAAATTGGGACATCACCTAGTTTCCAATCTTCCTTATTTGTAATAAATACATCTTTATATTCTTGAATTTCATCGACACCTATTGTAAAAGCTGAATATTTATTACATATATCTTTAGCTAATAATTCTTTATGCATCCTAACAGGATCTAAAACCCATATCACTGGATATCCATCGCAGGCATCTTTTAAAACACATTCTGATTTATTATTACATGATAAGCATTTTTCAAGAGAAAAATATATTGCGCTAATCAATGACGATGACCAATCAAGTAATCTTGTTGGAATTTGATAATGTTGAAATCTTGCTAATATTTCCCATGAGCTAGCTTCTTTTTCAAATTCACTTGCACCCATTATCCAACCATCACAATAATATGTACCTTCATAAAACTCTATCCTACGTTCTTGATTCTTTATTCTTAATAAAGATGGAATCAATAAATTTTTTTCTCTTTGACCGCGAAAGTATATATCTCCACTCTTATTTGTCCTTGCATTTTTAAAAATTCCAACTTCTTCAATTATTCTTGACAATACTGACATATTAACCTTCCTTTTCAATCATATAAATAATTCATCTTGGTTTAGGTATTGTAAACTTTCATTCCAATGATTTCGATATTTTCATTTTCCGAAAGTACCTTTTAGACTTCATCAATCACAGGAATTAAAGAAGTATATGGTTCGAGTATTTCTGTTCCCAAAAAGTATGTCGCAACACCCATCAGTTTATATGAAAACCGCGCATATTATAATATTAGACGATGCAAATCCATGAAAACCGGGAATTTCACCCAGTAATATGCCGATATAGTTTTAATTGCTACTGTTCCCCAAAAATACATTTATAGGGTTATAATTATTTGCCCATATAGTATATACTTAATTTAATAAAGGGGAGAAAAATGAAAAAATCACATATTTTTAATTATATTTTCGCTGCGGTTTTATGTGTTTTTGTATTGTGTTCTGCCGGTTGTTTCCAAAAAGCGCAGGCGCAATCAAGACCGCGGACACAGCCACAGCCTGCCGCGCCTGTTCAGGAACAGGTAAAAATAGATGAGGCTTCGGTTTTTATGACCACCAGCATTACCCCTGCAGGTTTAATGGCAGTTTACCGCGCGCTTGGACGTGAGGCAAACGGCAAAGTCGCCGTGAAAATTAGCACGGGAGAGCCTGGAAACAAGCATTTTCTTTCACCTGAACTTATTAAGAATCTTGTTCAGCATGTAAACGGAACAATCGTTGAGTGCAATACAGTTTACGGCGGAAGGCGCGCAAGTACCGCTGCCCATTATCAGGTTGCGAAGGAACATGGTTTTACCGCGATAGCGCCTGTTGTTATAATGGATGAAAAAGAAGAAATTAGCATTCCTGTAACCGGCGGAAAACATTTAAAAGAAGATATTGTAGGCGCTCGTTTTAAAGAATTTGATTTTCATGTGGTGCTTTCACATTTTAAAGGACACCAGATGGGCGGTTTGGGCGGCGCATTAAAAAATATGTCAATCGGTTATGCTTCCTCAGCCGGAAAGGCATGGATACATTCAGGCGGTAAGAGTAAAACAAGACCGTGGGGCGGCGCGCAGAATGATTTTTTGGAATCAATGGCGGAGGCAGCAAAGGCGATTTCTGATGCCAACAGGAATAAAATCCTTTATATTAATGTTATGAACCATCTTTCTGTTGATTGCGACTGCAGCGGTAAGCCTGCAGCTCCTACAATGGCAGATATAGGCATACTCGCGTCTCTGGATCCTGTCGCGCTCGATCAGGCGTGCGTTGATCTTGTTTATGCCGCGGCTGACGGTAAAGATTTAATTGAGCGGATTGAATCCAGAAACGGGCTCTTAACAATAGAACATGCCGAAAAAATCGGGCTTGGAAAAAGGCAGTATAAATTAATCAAATTGGACAGTTAAAACCGGAATAATAAATGGCAGCCAAAAAACCAAAATTTAATATTAATGCTATTTTTATTCTGATTTTTATTATAACTCTCGGCGCTGTTGTTTTTATTGTTCAGTATCAGACAAACGGTATTATTACGGGACTTACTCTTGATCGCGTTAAGATGGCGAATATCAGCCTTATTAATTATTTGTCGGAATATGAAGAAAGGCTTGTAATGCGTTCCGGTGTTATCTCCAGCGATGAATCTATAATATCCTATATTAAATCCGGTGATCATGTTTTACTTAAAAGATTTCTGATTAATTATTCACAAGGTATGGATTTTTCCAGCATCTGCGACGAGAAGGGAATCGTGCTTGCAAGATCGTATAACGAAATAAGAGGAGACGATCTTTCAAGGTATAAAGCTGTTTCGAAGGTTATACAAACAGGTAAAAGCGCGACATCGATAGAAAGCATAGAGATGAGTAAATCGCCGCTTTCAATTTACGCAAGCGCTCCCATTTTTGACGGCGGGAAATTAATCGGTATGGTTAATATTTGCTACGATTTGTCAAAAAGCGAGTATATTGACGATTTTAAGGAACAAACAGGCTGCGAAGCTACAATTTTTCTGGGTAATGAGCGGATTTCCACAACTCTTACCGATGAAACAGGCGCAAGATTAACCGGCATAAAAGCGTTTGATTTTATAACCGAAACTGTTATTAAAAATAAAAAAGAATATCTTGGGCATTTGAGATTAAACGGGATAATGTACGGCGTCTGTTATTCACCGCTCATTTTAGACGATGAAATAATCGGAATGTTGTTTACCGGAGTTGACATTGAATCTACTCTTACAAATCAGCGTTTAATGAGTACATTGATTATTTTTGCCGGCATAGTGGGTCTCTTGGCTGTTACAGCGTTCTTTATAGTTTCAAGAAGAATCAGAAGAAAATTTAATGATCTTGCAGAGAAACAGCTGAACCAGCAGATACTGATGGCAAATATATCGCGGAGTTTTTTAACCGATACTGATCCTAACAGCCTGATTTCAAAAACGATGCAGATGGTCGGCGAATTTATGAATATTTCGCAATTACTCTATTTCAAGTTAGATGATGACGGTCTTACGCTTATATGCAGTAACGAATGGATCGATCCAAAACTTAATATTCCATCGCGTATCGGAACCAAGATGCCGCTGAAAGATCCCATGCTCTCAATTATTAAAAGTATAAAACCCGGAAGCGGAAAAAGTTCATGTTTAACTTCCGATGATCCGGTTGTAAATAAAGCCATGAGACCTTATAGGCTGAATTTTAAAAATTATATTACTACGCCTGTTTTTGTTAAGAATGAAATGATAGGCGCGATAGATTTTGGATTTGAAGGCGTCGATTATAAATGGAGCGACAGCGAAATAAGTCTTGTTAATCTTTTTGCAAGCACATTGTCCGGGGTTTTTGAACGCGAAGCAATGGGCAGAAGAACTTCCATTATAGAAAATTCACCTATAATGATTTTCTATTCAGATAACGAAGGTAAATGCGCTTATGCGAATCCTGCCGCTTCTTTTGTTACAGGTTATTCCTTGTCGGAACTTCACGAAGGCGGTTTCGGTCTTATTCTTGATGAAGAGAATTTTTATTATGTAAAAAACAGAAATATTCCGCAGACAATTAAAGAGGGAATAGCCAAGCATGAAGTTAGAATTACCTGTAAAGATAAAACAATTCGCCTTTTAGAAGTAACAAGTTTTATTTTAAAAGACGGAATGATTGCCGCAATATGCATCGATTTAACCGAAAAACGCGCCTTGGAAGCAGAGCTGATCAAGGCGAAGGAAAAGGCCGAATTCGCAAGCCGCGCTAAAGGCGAGTTCCTCTCCAATATGAGCCATGAAATGCGGACGCCGATGAACGCGATTATCGGCATGACGGCAATCGCGAAAAAAGCAGCCGAGGAAGAACGCAGGTTATACGCTCTTGGCAAGGTAGAAGAATCCTCTACTCATTTGCTAGGAATAATTAACGACATACTTGATATGTCAAAAATTGAGGCGAACAAACTTGAACTTTCCGAAGTTCAATTCGAATTGAGAGGCCTTTTGCAAAAAGCGGTTTCCTTTGTGCGTTTGCGCATGGAAGAAAAAAAGCTTAATTTTTCAATGAATGCTGATGATAACATTCCGTTATTCTACATTGGCGACGATCAGCGGCTGACGCAAGTGCTTGTAAACCTGCTTTCAAACGCGGCAAAATTTACTCCCGAAGGCGGCAATATCAGCGTCGGCGTATTTTTAGTTGAAAAAGGCGAAAGAAGCTGCAATCTGCGTTTTGAAGTAGCGGACAGCGGAATTGGCATTTCTCCCGAACAGCAGCAAAAAATATTTCATGTATTTGAACAAGCGGAGAGCGGAACAACGCGAAAATACGGAGGCACAGGGCTGGGCCTTGCCATATCCAAACGCATTGTAGAGTTGATGGGCGGCGATATAATAATTCAATCCGAACTTGGAAAGGGTTCAACATTTATTTTCAATGTGATATTAAAAATGAATGTTGAACATTCACAGTTATATAAAAATACGGAAAGTCATGATAATGCTGATAAAAATAAACCCGGTGAGTTCAGCGGTAAAAAGCTTTTAATTGCGGAAGATATTGAGATAAACCGCGAAATAATAATTTCGCTTCTGGATGGTTCCGGTTTGATTATTGATATCGCGGAGAACGGAAAAGAAGCGCTTGATAAAGCGTCAGTTAAAGGCGCTTACGACATTATTTTTATGGATATGCAAATGCCGGAAATGGACGGTCTTGAGGCAACACGGCAGATACGCGTTTTAGACGGAAAAATTCCGATAATTGCGATGACGGCTAACGTATTCAAAGAAGATATAGAAAACTGTTTAGCCGCTGGAATGAACGACCATATCGGAAAGCCAATCGATATCGATACCGTATTTGATAAATTAAGAAAATATATATAAAAAAAACGCCGGATTTTCATCCGGCGTTTTAATTACCTTGCGTATTCTGTTATCCGCGTTTCGCGAATCATTGTTACCTTGATGCGTCCCGGGTAGCGGAGATCGTTTTCAATCTTTTTGGCGATTTCTTTTGCAAGCTCGCGGGTTTGGTCGTCATTGAGCGCTTCATTGTTAACCAAAATGCGAAGTTCGCGCCCTGCCTGAATTGCGAAGGATTTATCTACTCCGCTGAAGCCCGTCGCGATGTTTTCAAGGTTTTCAAGGCGTTTCATGTAGTTGTCCAGCGTTTCTTTGCGCGCGCCGGGACGAGCCGCGGAAATTGCGTCCGCGATCTGCACCAAGACGGCTTCCAAGCATGTCGGTTCAATATCGTTATGATGGCTGCCGATTGCGTTAATAATCCGCGGATCTTCACCCATTTTACGCGCCATGTCCATGCCGATTTCGGCGTGGTTAAGATCCGAATCGGATTCTGTGCCTTTTCCAATGTCGTGTAATAGCGCTGCGCGTTTTGCAATGTCGCGGTTGCAGCCGACTTCGGCGGCCAGCATACCGGCGATAACCGCCACCTCTTTTGAATGGTGCAGCACGTTCTGACCGTAGCTGGTGCGGAAATATAGCCGCCCGAGCGCGCGGACAGCGTCTTGCTTAATATTATGGATGCCCATGTCAAAGAGGACTTTTTCGCCTTCTTCAAAGATTTTCTGCGAAATGTCCTTGCTTACCTTGATAACGATTTCTTCAATCCGCGCCGGATGAATCCGCCCGTCAAGAATAAGCCTTTCAAGAGCGATTTTCGCTATTTCGCGGCGGACAGGATCGAAACAGGAGATAACCACAGCTTCGGGTGTGTCATCGATGATGATGTCCGCGCCTGTTAATGTCTCCAGGGTTCGGATATTTCTGCCTTCCCTGCCGATGATCCGCCCTTTCATTTCGTCGTTGGGCAAGGTGACGGTGGTTACCGTTACATCTCCCGTGACTTCGGTTGCCAGTCGTTGAATTGTTGTTACAAGGATGTCGCGGGCTCTTTTTTCCGCCGCGACACTGGCTTCCTGCTCGATTTTGTTAATCAGCGATTGAGCGTCGTGTTTTGCCTCATTTTCAAGGTCTTGAATGATCAAAGCCTTGGCTTCATCGGAAGTTAATCCCGATATGCGTTCAAGCTCAGCGCGGTACCGCTGCTCCTCTTTGGAAAGCGCGTCCTCACGAGTCTGAAATACTTTTTCTTTTTCGACAAATAACTGCTCTGTACGCTCGATTTGAGCGGTTTTCTTATCTATCGCCTCTTCTTTTACTACAACGCGGCGTTCATACCGCTGCAACTCAGCCCTACGTTCCCGGGTCTCTCTCTCCTGCTGGTTCCTTTCACGGATTACCTGTTCTTTCGCTTCAAGAAGGATCTCCTTCTTCTTTGCTTCCGCTTCCTTTATTGCATCATGCTTTATTCTCTCTGCAAATTGCTCCGATGCCGTAAGTTGAAATCTGGCATAAAGCCATCTAATTAT
>WQRN01000049.1 GCA_009786715.1 Treponema sp. | reverse complement strand
CTGTACAATTACTTCAACCAGAATTACCAGAACATGTTCAACCGTTACATGGTAACGAGCGAAGATGAAATGGTTAAGAAAGTCAGAAACTTCATCGACAAAGAAGAAACAAAAGTTCTGACACGGTACACACCGAAAGAAATTGCAGACCTTCTTGACGCCGTCGGCGGCGCCGATAAGTTCAACACAGGCGAAATTGAAAAATCAGTAGTTAATATGTACGGCCACTTGCAGGGCCACATCCAGAGGGGTGTCAACGAGCTTGAAACCCACACAAATAGCATTCTGCGTCAGAAGACAGACACCGGCGCTTTCGTCCGCGGCGAGAACGCGTACTCGATCGTAAAGTGCGCATTCAAAGACAATGTCTTAAAACCGAAGACAGTTACCGATGTTAAACTTTCTGTTAACATTTTGGATTCAGAACTTATAAGTCCGATCTTCCATTACCAGGTTACAGTTGAATACCTCGTAAAAGATTTAATCGCGAAGCACATCATCGACAGCATTGACAAACTTATCGAGCAGATTAAAGACGAAAGGATCGACGAAGGCATGGAAGAGCTTTCAGACGGCGAAGTCATCTTTACAAAGCTCGGCAAAGTTGACACCTTCACAGATGACGATTTAGACAACGAAAAATCAAAGCGCTATACATTCATGGCGAAAAAATTGATGGACAGGCTTACAGACCTCCGCGCCGAAATTGATCCTGAATCATTCGACGCCCTTAATATCCGCGAAGGCATCAAAAAAATCATCGACATGGAAAATATCCGCAACCGCGGCTTCAACACAGCGATCAACTCAATTACCGCGATTCTTGACACCTCCAAAATGGGTTACCAGTACATCGAAAACCTCAAGAACGGCCGTGAAGTTATTATCCGCGAATATGAGGATACCGACTTCGCCAATCTGCCGGACGAGCGCTATTCGATCAAACTGCGCTATTTCGACAATGCCCAGCTCATCGAAGACCGCAAGGCTTATGATGTAATGCTTAAGAGCTTCGAAACTGAAGTTCAGCACCTTTGGGATGTTCTTGAAGTCATTTATCAGGAGAAAAAAGGTTCCGGCGTTACAGATTTTAAAGACCTTGGCGCAAAGAAAAAGAGCAAAATCCAGAAAAACATCAAAGAAAAGAGCGGAGAACCCTGCTACGAAGACATTGCAAAGGTTTGGGACGAAATTTCCTTTATCAAATCGGCAGAAACCGAAGTTGAAAAGTCCAACCGCACATACATTTGGGAAAAAGACAGAATCCGCAGCCGCATAATCCTTATGCGCAACAAAATGAAGAAAATGTGGGACTATTTATTCCCGGTCGAAAGACGCGTAATGGAAGACAGGCTTGCCTTCCTCGAAAGGGAATATTACAGGTTTGATTACATGATCAACCCGTACCACCTCCAGCCCGGTATTCTTCTAGACGTAGATATTACGTCAATTAAGCGCAAAAAAGCCACATTGGACGCAATGGCGAACGTACTCAACGAGTTCCTCCACGGCGTGTCAAAAGGCTTCCAAGATGCAGCGTTTGCTTCATTCAGCCGCAGAAGATCAACAGTACGCGAAGACATCAACCAGTCATTCGCTACAGTTTCCGATGCCGAGGAAGAAGAGCAGGCTGTTCAGGCGGCGGCTCCCAAGCCAAGACCGGCAGCGATCGCGGCTCCCAAAGCAAAACCGAAAGCAAAACCCAAGAAAAAAGGCGTAGTTGATTCAAAAGCAAAAGCGAAGAAAGGCAGCGGACGCGGCGGGATTGCTGAACTATAAGCGTTAAAGCGCTTAAACAGTTTTAAGTGTGTTTACTTAGCGCCCCCGATTGAATTTTCGGGGGCGTTTTTTTACAAAAAGGAGGCTATATGGCTGACAATACCAATCTGGAAATTCTTTCTACCCGTTCAGGTTTTAACAGTGCGGTTAGACATATTAAAAAAACAATGGAAATTGCATCAAACGCCAGCGCAAACCTTGGCGATATTATTTATGAAATGGATGATGAAGAGTTAACAAGCGGCAGAACCGGACTTCTTTTAAGAATGTTATTGGTTGATAAACTCGGTTACAAAACCGCGTCCGCCAATCTTTCTTCGGAAGTAAAAGATCTGTCGGTTCTTTCCAGAGAATTCGCCAAATGGAGCGGAGTTGATCTTGTCGCCGCCTATTATCATCCTGAAATGGGTCTTTTAGTCGCAAACCCAAAAGTCGCCGAAGAGTTAATCGGTTTCGGGCAATTGCGAAAACGCGAATTGATGGTAGTGTACGCCGGGCTTCAGGGCAGGGAAACAGATGAAAACTGCCAGAAGGCGGCAAATTTAGCGATTAAACTTTTTGAAGGTTCTAAAGTATCAGCTCCGTCCGTTCTTACAAGAGGAAAATTTTCTGTTAAGAAAGTCACCAAACCTAAAAAAGCAAACGAAGAAAAACCGGTAAAAACAAAAGCTCCGGCTAAAGTAAAAGCCGGCAAGAAAAAAGCCGCGGCAGCTCCTGTTGTCGCGAAAAAAGCGCCGTCTATTGTTCAGGTTAAATCCTCTGGCGGACCGGCGAAGATGACGCCGCGCTACGCGGTCGTTGTTCAGAACGAGCTGTTCCACAACGGAAATGTTGAAGCATGGAAAAGGATTATTGCCAGTTACAAAGCAAAACATCCCGCTCTTGAAGTATATATCTATTACGAAAATGAAAGGATATTGGACATCAATTCATTGTTTAAGTGGGGCAAGGTAAAACATGGCAGCGCCATTGAATTTGCCGTAGCCGGAAATGTTATTCAGGATGTTGCAAAGCTGCAGCGCTACCTTGCTCAGGGAGCCAGCCACATGTTCGAAGCATTCCTGCGCGGGCCGGTTAACTCCGTGCTTAAACTCTTCTAAAAATAAGGAAACAATATGGACTCAAGAATACATTTTTTTAGTCAGAAAGACATTATCCCTTCCAAGGTCAGCCCGGAATTGCTTGGTATCCGCGGAAGGCAGGCTAATGAGTTTGCCGAACTTGGATTCCCGATTTTACCGGGCATTATTTTTGACGCGGACATCGCGTCGGACATTGATATAAAAGCTATTAAAAAAGATATCAGCGTTCTTTTAATTAAGTGCGGAAAAATGGCAGGCAAGGAATACGGCAGCGCTGACAATCCCATGCTTTTAAAAGTGATCATTTCTCCGAACATGGCGATTTCCACATATCCCACATTGCATAATTTCGGTCTTGCAAAACCTACGCTTGACGCGTTCGCGAAATGGGTAGGAAAAGATTTTGCCGTGAACGAAGTGTTGTTTTTAATCAGCGGTATGCTTAGTATCGAAGAGCGCATTAAAGAACTTGAAGGCAAAACAAAAGAGCAGGAAGATATCGCGGCGAAAAATAAGCTGATTAAACGCCTGCTCGGCATTAAAGGACCTTCCAATGAACTTCACGGCGAAGCGGATAAAACCCCTCTTCCGAAGATAAAAACCGCTTTTGAATACATGGATGAATACGGCAAGTATTTCCCCAAAGGTTTCTTTGACGACGCTGAAACGCAATTGCTGATTGCCCTTGATGAGATTTCTAAAATGCTCAGGCTCGACGAGCAGAACGATGATGATACAGCCATTCTTATTCAGCCGATGGTATACGGAAATTACGGAAAGGATTCCTGCTCCGGACATTTCTTCAGCCGCAATGTTGTAACAGGAGAGCGTAAACTTCAGGGAAGTTATTTTACAGGAAAGTTCAACGAGATTGGAGCTACAGGGTATGAGATCAATAAGATAGATTCATCACATCTTAAACAGCTCGAAAAAATCGCATGGTCTCTCGAAGATAAATTCAAGGAAATACGCCAGATTCGCTTTACCGTAGAAAACGGGAAGCTGTGGCTGATAGAGCAGAGGCTTGTCGATCAAAAATCCACACAGGCGGATTTGAAACTCCTTCTTGATTTACAAAAGAGAAAAATAGTTGACGCGGCGTATGTTGTAAAAGCTATTGATCCTTTAAGACTAAACGAAATTCTTCATCCGGTTATTAACGCTTCCAGCGTTAAGGGATTTAAATCATGGAAGGGCGGTATCGCCGGCGCTCCGGGAGCGGCGATTGGACGCGTATTTTTCAGCACAGACGCGCTTTTGGAAGCGAAAAAATACGCCGCGCAGCACGGAGAAGACGATCGCTTTATTCTTGTTCTGGAATCCTCCTTCGCCGAAGATGTTAAGGCAATCGAAGTCAGCACCGGCGTATTAACCGCGGAAGGCGGCTATTCGGCGCATGCTTCTGTAGTAGCGCGCCAGTACGGAAAAGTTTCGCTTGTTTCCCCCGCTTTAAAGATCAAAGGCAATAAAGCTTCAATAGAGACTATCAATTTTTCGGAAGGCGACTACATTACAATCGACGTTCCTTTCTACGGCGAGTCAACCATTTATCTCGGAGTCGCGGATCTAATCGAGCCCGATCCCAAAGGTTCGGGACTTCTGGATTTTATCGATCTTTCAAAAGGTTTCCTTAAAGATTTCCATGTGCGCTGCAATGCCGACACTCCAAGAGACGCCGCGTTAGCGTTGAGTTTCGGCGCGGAAGGCGTAGGCCTTTGCCGCACGGAACATATGTTCTTTAAAGCGGATCGCATCAATGTTTTCCGCGATATGCTCATGTCCGATGATAAAAAGGAAAGGCAGAAAGCGCTTAATAAACTTCAAGTTATGCAGAGGGAAGATTTCTACGGCATCATGAAAGTAATGAACGGCAAGGAAGTTGTAATCCGTCTTTTGGATTCGCCTCTCCACGAGTTCATGCCGCAGTCGAATGACAGTATTGCAGACTATATGGCGCATGTCGCGAAAGTAAAAGGAACAAAACCGTCTAAAGCGGATATTATGGCGAGTATCGACGCGCTGCACGAAATGAATCCGATGCTTGGACACCGCGGCTGCCGTATCGCCGTTTCATACCCCGAAATTTACGCCATGCAGGTTAAAGCGATTTTTGAAGCGTCGTACAAACTGCGCTCGGAAAAAATTGACGCCCGCCCTGAAATTATGGTTCCGATTGTAATGAACGACGCGGAATTGAAATTGATTGCTTACGGCAAAAAGATCGAAGGTTCCAATTATCTTGGCATTGTCGATATCGAAGAAGCGCTGAGGAAAGACTTAAAGGCAAAGGAAGTGGAATATAAAATCGGCACAATGATTGAGCTTCCCGCCGCCGCTCTTGGAGCAGGAGAAATCGCTAAATACGGAAGATTCTTTTCTTTCGGTACCAACGATTTAACGCAGACAACCCTGGGTATCTCAAGAGACGATTTTACATCTTTCATGCCCGATTACACACTGTTCGACCTTATCAGCGGAAACCCGTTCTCAACTTTGGATTCGCGCGTTAAAGAGTTAATCGCTCTTGCCACAGACCGCGGCCGCCTTACCCGCCCCGATCTTGTCTGCGGTTTATGCGGCGAACACGGCGCAAATCCGGAGAACGTGCGCTTCTGCATGGATGCCGGTTTGAATTATGTATCCTGCTCCCCGTACTCAGTGCCAATCGCTCTTTTAGCGGTAGCCCAGGCGGAGATTGAAAAAGCCGCTCATTAAGAAGAAACATGCAAATAAAAAAGGCTGCCTAAAGGCAGCCTTTTTTTTATCTCTTTTAACAACGCTTATTGATATTGACCTTCGAAGCTCATTGATTTTTTTACAATGTCGGCGATTAATTTGCCGGCTTTCTTCGCGTCGGTTGACGGCACTCTTCTGAATCTGTTAAGAGATTCAAGGAAGAAGGATGCGAGCGAATCGTAAAGCACAGGTGTCTGATAAAAAACTGTCGCGAAGTTAATGCTTGTCGGTTTAAGAATTGTGAATGAGCCGTATGATTCGTTTGGCTCTTTTGCGACCATTATTTTCGTCTGATTGCTGGCGGTAATAACTTCAAGTTCGCTGAAGCGTTTTGGAATTCTTTCGCCTTCCGACCTTGAAACAGGTTCCTGGAATTTTTTCTCGTATGTGTCATGTTCAACCAGAACATACAATTTTTTTCCGCCTGTAACGAATGTTAAACCGTCGGCTGTCGGGAAAATCTCTTTTACGCCGGCGTAGGATACAATCTCATAAATCGAATACATTGTTTTTTCGCTGAAGAAAGATGAAACGATATATCCCTGATCAAAAGGAAGTTTATTCTGGGCAAAAGCTTCAAAAAGGTCACGGTATTTTACATTGGAAACTTCAACAGGTCTTGCTGTTGCTTTAGCCGCGGGTTTTTTTGCCGAAGACGCTTTCGCGGCAGGTTTCGCGGCCGCTTTTTTCGCTGCCGGTTTTTTTGCGGCAGACGCTTTCGCAGCAGGTTTTTTGGCCGAAGCTGCTTTAGCAGCAGGTTTCTTCGCTGCCGGTTTTTTTGCAGCTGTTTTCGCAGCAGGTTTTTTAGCCGAAGCTGCTTTAGCAGCAGGTTTCTTCGCTGCCGGTTTTTTTGCAGCAGCAGGTTTCTTAGCCGCGGGTTTTTTTGCCGCAGCTTTTTTTATAGTCGCCATTAGTTCCTCCTAAAATTTTCTATAACTAAGTGATGGTTTATTATAAACCACACTTTATATATTTATCAACTGCTATTTTACTCTTGCGAGCGTTACGGCGCAAGTGGTGACAATATCATCAACAGACGCGCCTCTGGATAAATCGCTGATCGGTTTTTTAAAACCCTGAAGGAACGGACCGTAGGCTTGCGCTTTTCCCAGTCTTTGAACCAGTTTGTATCCGATGTTTCCGGAGTTTAAATCGGGGAAAATCAGAATATTTGTTTTTCCGCGGACAGGGCTGCCGGGCGCTTTTTTATCGCAAACCGATGGCACTAAAGCGCTGTCGGCCTGCAATTCGCCGTCGAAAATAAAACCAGGATTTCTTTTTTCTAATATTTCTACCGTATTCTGTATCTTTGTAACATCGTCATGTTTTGCGGAGCCTTTTGTGGAGAATGATAAGAGAGCCGCTACAGGTTCCGCGTTTAAAAACTCACGGCATGATTGAGCGGCGCATTCTGTAACATCGGCAAGCTGTTCGGCAAGCGGTTCCGGAATTACGGCGCAGTCGGAAAAAATCATGGATCCATCTTTGCCGTACTGGCTGTCCATACCTGTCATCACAAAACAGGAAGAAGCGGTTTTAATGCCCTGTGCCGTTCCGATAATCGCAAGACCCGCTCTTAAAACATCGCCTGTTGTGTTAATAGCTCCCGCTACAATGGCGTCCGCGTCTCCTAAATGAACCATCATCGCGCCCCATCTAAGGGTGTCTGCAATGTCTATTTTTGCCTGTTCAGGGGTCATACCCTTGTTCTTGCGCAATTCATAATAAACATCCGCGTATTTGTTTAAAACGTCGCTGTCAGTTCCGGGATTTACAACTTCGATACCGTCAAGTTCGATCCCTTCCGATGACGCGATTTCCTGAATATCCGCGGTATTCCCAAGCAACGTAACGCTCGCTGCCAATTTTTCGTTGACAAGAATCCTCGCCGCTCTGATAACCCGCTCTTCTTTTCCCTCTGGCAATACCAGCCTTTTAAGCGAAGACGCAGCTTTCGATTTCATTTCAGATACAAAGTCCATAATTCCTCCGTTTTTTATACAATATCGTTCTAGTTTGTTCTAGGATACACTGAAATTTGAATTTTTACAAGTTATTTACCGCATGGCGCAAATCTGCGGTTAAATTACTCTTCCCATTTTTTTTTAATTTTGATATAATAAAAATCATGACAGAAGTTTATAATGATTTTTTAGAGGATGCTGACTTTGACACAATTCTGTCTGAGGACATTGATTTTACGGGTACATTGCGCTTTGAAAAGCCTTTTTTAATAAGGGGAAAGGTTTCGGGTGAAATTAACGCCACAGGTTTGCTTGTTATCGACGAAAACGCTGTGGTAAACGCGAATATTCACGCGCTGCGGGTTCTTATCCGCGGACAGGTAAAAGGCGATGTAACAGCCGTGGAAAAAGTGGAGGTTACAATTTCCGGTAAATTATCCGGCAATGTAACCGCTCCGGAAATTTTTATGGAAACCGGATGCGTATTTAACGGCAGATGCACAATGGTTGGGAAGAACCCGGTATGAAAAAATATTATAAATACTTATTGGCAGGTTTTCTTGTATTTTTAACTCTGGATGTTCACGCTCAAACCCGCCCTGACGCTCTCGCTGAATACCGCGCCGGCAATTTTGAGCGTTCCGTGCAGATATGCCGCGATGAAATCACCGAAAACCCGAATAATCTTGAATCCCATGTTGTAATTTGCTGGGCTCTTATAAGGCTTAACCGTCTTGAAGAAGCGATGCGTTTCGCCCGCGCGGGCAGAGCTTTATACCGCTTCGATTCCAGGATTACGCAGATATTAGGTGAAATTAGCTATTATCAGGGCAGAAATGACGAAGCCCTTCAGTATCTTCAGGAATACGCCAGCACCGCTCCCGAAGGACAAAGAATCGATCAGGTTTATTATTTAATGGGAGAGGTTTATATCCGCCAGGGTAAATTCCGCCATGCCGATATTGCTCTTTCAACAGCTGTTCACTGGGTACCGAATAACGCCTCATGGTGGGCAAGGCTCGCGTACACAAGAGAAAACGCCGGCGATTTAAGCAGCGCTATTGAAGCGTACGAACGCGCGCTTTCACTCAATAGTCAATTAACCGACGCGCAGCGCGGCATTGAACGCATCAGACGAACTATGGGCAATCAATAAAGCGCGCGTGAAAAATCATGCCGGCAATTTTAATCCTTACGCTTGGATGTAAACTCAACCAGCTTGAAAGCGAAGCTATCGCGGACGCTTATAGCGCCGAAGGCTATGATTTACACAGTGAAAACAGCGGAGATCCTTCCCTGATAATAATTAATACCTGCACTGTTACATCGAAAGCGGATCAGAAGGCAAGACGCGTAATACGAAAAGCGCTGCGCGATTATCCCGATGCGCGCGTTATTGTTACAGGCTGTTACGCGCAATTAAATAAAGACGACATCCTAAAACTGGATACTGACGGCAAAGAACGTCTGAGCGTAGCAGGCAAAGATAAAATTATAAGCAAAGATAAAAATGATTTATTTCAATTTAATCCAAAGAAGTTTTCGAATCATACGCGCAGTTTTTTAAAAATTCAGGATGGCTGCGATAAACGCTGCTCTTATTGTAAAATACGCCTTGCGCGCGGGCCGAGCGTCAGTCTTGAAGCTGAAGAGGTTTTAAAACGGCTTCGTGTTTTGGAAGAAACACACGCGGAGGCGGTTCTTACAGGGGTGAATATTTCTCAGTATAAAGAACAAGGAAGAAAGAAGAATTTAACCGCACAGTTACACGGAGTTACACGGAGTGAAGAGGAGAGGGCTTTTGGTTTGAGTGAGCTTCTTTATTATCTTTTATCTGGTACAAAGAAGATCGCGATTCGATTGTCCAGTCTTGCGCCTGAAAGCGCGGATGAAAAACTTTGCGGGATTTTACGGCATCCGCGGATACGGCCGCATTTTCATTTATCGGTTCAATCGGGAAGCGATAAAATTCTTGAAAAAATGGGGCGGGTGTATAACGCGCAAACAGTAGAAAGAGCCGTATCGCTCCTGCGGAGCGCGAAGGAAGATCCGTTTTTAGCCTGCGATATAATTACAGGTTTTCCCGGAGAAACAGAAACTGAATTTGAACAGACGCTTAACCTTTGTAGGAAACTGGATTTTGCGTGGATTCATGTTTTCCCGTATTCAAAGCGGCAGGGAACGCCCGCTTTTTCATTCAAAGGCAGCGTAACAGAAAACGAGGTAACAAAGCGGGTGCGGCTTCTTACAGATCTCGCAAAGAAGGGCAGAGCGGAATATATCCGGCGCTGGATAGGGAAGGAAGTTGACGTAGTGGCGGAGAATAGCAAAAAACAAAATCCGGGTTTTTATAGCGGAGTTTCCGGTAACTACTTAAAGGCGCTTGTTAGATGCACAGACTGCAATCCAATGACAATTGGCAAAGTTTTACGCTGTAAATTATCTGAAATTGCCGAATCCGAAGCTTATGACGTATTAGCAGAGCCTGTGTTATAGAGAATCCCGTTTTTTTTGTAAAATCCGCGAAGTATACGCGCTTTTTAGGATGTATATCG
>WQRN01000048.1 GCA_009786715.1 Treponema sp. | reverse complement strand
CTTTAAAATTGGGAGCTGCGGGATTTTTATCAAAAACAGGCGGCAAGGATGAATTATTAAAAGCGATAGACACGATACTGAGCGGCAAGGTTTATATTTCCAGCGAGGTAAATATCAAATTAAAAGAAAGCTCATCTGTTTACGCGAAGTTTTCAAAACGGGAAATAGATGTTATTGAATTATTAAAGGAAAATAAATCAAACAAACAAATCGCCGATGCATTGCATATTAATTTAAGAACCGTGGAAAATTATATTAGTAAAATTTATTTCAAAACAGGTTTTTCCAGCAGGGAAGAAGTAATAGAACTGCTAAATTAACAGCGGCGGCTTTGATGCCGCATACAACATGCCAAGAACATTTTTTTTTAAAAACCCAATTTTCTCAAACCTCTTACAATATCCATGTAAATATCGGGAATGTGAATTCCCGATATTTTTCGTTTCTTTATATCCATCATCTCTATATGTGAAATATTCTCGTATTTAGTGATGTTTCTGCTCCATCTGGCGGATAACTCACTTACAATTCCGTCGTTTGCTCCGTTTATTTTATCTATATATAAATAACTGTTAAATAATAACATATCGTCAAAAGCGTTTCTCATTGTGGAATAAACGCTCTGATAAAACACTCTTTCATCGGCGGTAACTATTTCGTTAAATTCTTTCATTTTTTCCGTTGTTAATTGATAGTTGACATTGTACAAATCAGGGTTAATGTCTCCATACATCTTACCGAAATTTTCAAGAGCTTTCTTTGTTGATTTTGTATGCACAAATTTATTCTGAAATATTAAATCGGCTATTTCAGCGCCGTGATGCGGGGTAGAAACAGTTGATAAGCTTGCAACCTTATCGCCGTAATTGTATTTCCAGATGAAAAAACGCGAGTCAAGGCCTCCTTTGGAATGAGCTATAATATTGACTTTTTCGCACTGTGTTTCCAGTAAAACTTTATCGATTGTTATTTTTAGAAGTTCGGCGTTTGATTCAAAACTTCCCCATGCGTCCGTGTTTCCGAAAAATATTTTAACGCCGTTCCCGCTCAGAGTATCGGGAATCCTGCCCCAATAATCTATAATACTTTCTCTGTCATGAGCCACAATCCCGTGAACCAGTATAACAGGATATTTTAAAATAGATTCTTTTTCTTTGTTTTCATCAGCCGATTTTTGAGGAATATTCGCGCAGCTCTTAAACAAGATTGATAAAAAAACCAGAATCCAGAATCTTTTCATAAAATCATTTACCTCATGATTAAAAACGCTTTGGGAATTTTCCTGTTTTTAAAATCCTCATCTATTATTTTATTATCTAAATCAATAACTTGTAAATCCTTCTGCGTTTGATTTTCGAGAAGGGACGCTTCCAACTCCCGCGCTTCCGGAACGCCGCAGCGCAAATTAACGCTTGCGAATATTTTACCCTCCGGCGCAAGCAGCGCAAGACACTTTACAAGCAAATCTGTTAAATCCCTGTTTAAATCAAAACTATCCGGCATCTTTTTGGAATTGGAAAACGCCGGAGGATCTGCCACAATTATATCCCATCTCATTCTTTCTTTAACAGCTTTATCTATATATTCAAGCGCGTCTGCCCGTATAAGCTTGTGCGCGCCGCCTATTTTAAACCCGTTTAATAAAAAATTCTCCTTTGCCCAATTCAGATAAGTATTAGAAAGATCAACAGAATCTGTAGAAGCGGCTCCTCCCGCGGCAGCGTAAACCGAGAACGCGCCTGTATAAGAAAATAAATTTAAAACCTTTTTCCCGGCAGATTCGGCGCGTACAATGGCGCGAAGGAGCCGCCTGTCAATAAAAAGTCCTGTGTCAAGATAATCGGACAAATTAACTTTAAAAAAAAGACCGCCTTCGTTTACGATCTGCGTAAAACGCTCATCCCCCATTTTTTCATATTGCAATAAGCCTTTTTGTTTCTGCCGCTGTTTTAAAAATACATTTTCAGGTTTTATTCCAAGCGCGACAGCCGCGCTTTGTTTCATTAAAGAGAGCCAGGCATTTTCGTCATTATCATCTTTTTCATAAGGACGCTTGTACAAAGCGCCTGATAAAGCCGCATTTTGAATCTGCGTACAATTGCCGTAAAAATCCAGCACAAGGGGAATTTCGGGTATATCGCGATCGTAAAGCCTGAAAGCTCCGGCGCCTGTTCTTTGCGCCCATTTTTTAAGATGGCGAAAACGCTTACTCAGACGATTAGCAAACATCTGCGACTGTACGGCAGTTTTATCTTCCATAAACACAGGATAGCATATTTTAATTAATTTATTTATAGTAAAACTATGGCGTTGAATATCACTCCTGTAACAAACCACCGCGAAAGAGAAAAAGGCGTTGTTGTTTACCCTGTGTATTCGCGCAGATCCTCAGGTCTTTCTATCGGTATTAATCTTTTTCCCGATAAAAAAAACTGCCAGTTTGATTGCCCTTACTGCGAAGTTTTTCCGTTCGCAGGAGGCGCGAAATTTTCACTTGAGCAAATGGAAACCGATTTGCGTTCGGCAATTGATACTGCGCGAAAAGATAATATACCCGTTAAAGACATTTGTTTTTCAGGAAACGGAGAGCCGACCCTCTCCCCCGCTTTCGCGCAAGCATTCGCGCTGGCGGAAAAAATTCGCCGGGAAACGCTTACCGCTTCAGACGATTCTCTTTCTTCGCAGCTTGTTGTAATAACAAACGGCGCGGGGCTCTTTCAAACAGAGATTTTCTCACTGTTAAAAAAAGCGTGTACCTCGGATACGGCGCAGGGAATTCCCTCTCCCGATATATGGCTAAAACTGGACGCGGGAACGCCTGACTGGTACCATAAAATAAACAGGTGCGCCATTGCGCATAATAAATTGATTGAAAAGATAACAGATTTTACCGCCTGCGCTCCCGTAACAATACAGACAATGCTCTGCGCCGTAGACGGCAAAAGACCGTCAGAAATAGAAACTAAAACATGGGTAAAGATTGTCTGCCAAATAGCGGAAAATGCCGTATGTATCCGCAAAGTGCAAATCTACGGCAAAGCGCGTCCTGCTCCCGAAGATCCATACGCTTCAAGCCTGCCTGATGAATACCTTGAAGAACGAGCTTCTTCCCTTCGCGGCGCGTTTGAAAATAAAAGCATATCAATCCCTGTGGAAGTATATTACTGATACATTCAGTAAGGCAAATACGATAAAACTCTCAAAGAATTCCGCTTTTTTAAGAAAAAGTATACTTTTTCTTACTTGGTTTTTGAAAGATACCGATTATAATATTATAAAGTGAGTAAAAAAGGAGGTTTTTTATGAAAAAAGCAGAAAAAAAAACAGCAATAATACTTCTTATAGTCTTGATTATAAACACTTTTTCAGGCTGCCTGTCCTGGTGGCTTATGACCGGCAAGGAGCTTAACCTTGGTAGTACAAGCGGACCTGACGCGTTGGGAATTATTTTTCTTCCAATCCTGGATATAATTTGCCTTCCTGTCGCTTTTATTGTTTTTGGAATAAGAATGGCAATTGAAGCAGAAAGGAATGAAAGAGGCGAAAAGTATGACAGAATTGACACCTTTTCGGCTATTGCCGGTTCGTTATCAGGAAATGAATTGCAATTATTAATGAAAAAATTTGATTCTGTATCGGATAAAGAGCTTGATTATCTGATACAACGATTTTATTTATTATCAGACGAAGAAATCAATTCATATACGAATACTATAAATTCTTTATCTGATTCAAATGTTTCTATTATAATGAATACTGTCAGTAATTCTTGTGAAGCGCAGATTAGCGCTTCAATAGAGAAATTGAATTCCATGCCGGAGGAAAGGTTTATTACAACAATTAATAAATTGCAGGATATCGGGACGGAGGTAAATTATGAAAATTAATAAGATAATATTTACTGTTTTGATAGTGTCAGCGTTCTGCATGACAGGGTGCCTCGGTTTATTCAACCCTCCTGTCAAGTCTATTCTTTTTTCATTTGAAGAACATTATAACGCGTACGCGACAGCGAAAATTAATTTTGTCAATTCGTCAAAATCAGGCGTTAGACTGGTTGATTGCGACGGCTATACATTCCCTCCTGCCGCGCAGGGAACACAATGGGAAACTTCCGTGGAATTCCCCGCTGGAATAGAGATGGAATTAAGAGTATATGTGTATTGGAATGAAGATCGTTTCGGTGAAAGAAGAAGAGGCGTTTTTAAATGCCCTCCATTGGAAGGTAATAAATCTTATAGATTATCATTTAATGGTAACTTTAAAGGCGGCAAGCTTGTCTTAACAAATGCGGAACCCGGCTTTTCTTCAAACAAAGTTGTATACGAACAAATAATACCGCCTGTGCGGAAATAAGCGTGGTTCTTTCCAGTTTTTTATTTTCTGCGTGTCTTTATATTCTCTATATGAACTCTTTCCGCCGGATTAGATCCATGATATAATATACTCAAGGAGAAATCATGGAAGCTTTAAAGAAAAACCCCGCATGGAAAGGCCGCAAAGGTCCGGTTGTATTAGTAATAATGGACGGCGTCGGCTACGGATTATATAAAGAAGGCGACGCTGTAGCAAACTCAAAAATGAATAATTTAAACGCTCTTACGGAGCAAAACCCTCATACAAGGCTTAAAGCGCATGGAAAGGCGGTAGGGCTTCCTACAGACGAAGATATGGGCAACAGCGAAGTCGGGCACAATGCTATGGGCTGCGGACGTGTTTTTAACCAGGGAGCGGCGCTGGTATCAGCTTCCCTCGAAACCGGCGCGATGTTTGAAGGCAGCGCATGGAAAGAAATTACCGCAAATGTAAAAGGGGACGCGAAATGCGCCTCTTGCGACCAGAAAGGCACTCTCCATTTTATCGGGCTTTTTTCGGACGGCAATGTTCACAGCCATCTTAATCATTTAAAAGCAATGATCATACAGGCTAAAAAAGAAAATGTTAAACGTGTAAGAATACACATACTTTTTGACGGGCGCGATGTCGGAAAACTCAGCGCTTTTGATTATATCGATCCTTTTGAAGCGTTTTTAAAAGAATTGAACAATGAAAACTTCGACGCGAGAATAGGCTCAGGCGGCGGACGGATGTGGATCACTATGGATCGTTACGGCGCGGAATGGGCAATGGTAGACCGCGGCTGGCAGACTCATGTTCTTGGAACGGCGCGTCAATTTGCCACCGCTAGGGAAGCTGTTGAAACATACCGCAAAGAAATCCCCGGCATAATCGATCAGGATTTAAAAGAATTTGTTATAGCCGAAAACGGTAAACCAATCGGTACTATCGAAGACGGCGACTCAGTAATTTATTTTAACTTCCGGGGAGACCGCGCTCTGGAAATCACCGCGGCGTTCGAAGAAGACAATTTTAACAAGTTTGACCGCAAGCGCCGTCCTAAAGTCTGTTACGCGGGCATTATGGAATACGACGGCGACCTTCATGTTCCAAAACGCTACCTTGTAAGCCCTCCTTCTATCGACCGCACACTTGGCGAGTATCTTGCTGCAAGCGGCGTGCGCACCCTCGCGATTTCCGAAACGCAAAAATACGGGCATGTCACCTACTTTTTCAACGGTAACCGCACCGGCAAATTCGATGAAAAACTTGAAGACTACATAGAAATAAAAAGCGATGTAATTCCGTTTGAGCAAAAACCGTTAATGAAGTGCAAAGAAATTACAGACAAAGTTGTCGAAGCTATCGGCTCAGGCAAATACGATTTTATCAGATTGAATTTTCCAAACGGCGACATGGTCGGCCATACCGGCGTTTACAATGCGGTAATTGAATCGATGGAAGGCATGGATGTCCAGCTAGGAAGGCTAAAAGAAGCGGTTGATAGAGCCGGAGCTGTAATGGTTATCACGGCGGATCACGGCAACAGCGACGATATGTATGAGCATGAAAAGAAAACCGGAAAGGTTTTATGCAAAGAAGACGGATCGCCGATTACAAAGACAAGCCACAGCCTCAACCCTGTTCCGTGCATAGTTTACGATCCTCAATACAAGGGTGAATATCAGGCAGAGCCTAAAGACACTTGCCTTAATACAGAATTGGGAATAAGCTCCCTTGCCGCGACTTGTATGCAGCTGCTCGGCTTTATTCCGCCGGATGATTACGATAAGACTGTTTTAAAATCAAGTTGAGATAAATCGTTTAGCGATATATAATCAATTTATGAACCCGGCGAAAAGCATTATTGATGGGAAAACATCTCTTGGCCTTGAGCTAGGTTCTACACGCATTAAGGCGGTTTTAATAGACGAAAATTTTGCGCTTCTTGCCGCAGGCAGCCATGATTGGGAAAACAAGTTTGAAAACGGCATCTGGACTTACAGTTTAGACGATGTATGGAAAGGGATTCAGAATTGTTATCTCAATTTAAAAGATGATGTTAAAAATCGTTACGGTACAGAACTTACGCATGTTGGTTCAATCGGCATTTCCGCCATGATGCACGGATACCTCGCCTTTGACAAGAACGGAAACCAGCTCGCAGAGTTTCGTACATGGCGCAATACAACAACGGATAAGGCGGCAAGCGTTCTAACTCAAAAGTTTAACTTCAACATTCCGCTTCGCTGGAGCATCGCGCATCTTTATCAGGCGATGTTAAACAACGAACCTCATGTTAAAGATATTGATTTTATAACTACCCTTGCAGGCTATGTTCACTGGAAACTGACAGGCAGAAAAGTTATCGGTATAGGAGACGCTTCGGGAATGTTTTCGATAAATGCCGTTACGCAAAACTATGATTTAAATATGATAAAAATTTTTTCTGAAATTGTCTCTTCTTATAATTTTAACTGGAAGATAACTGATATACTCCCTACAATTTTAAACGCAGGCGAAGAAGCCGGACTGCTCACTGGGGAAGGGGCGCTTCTTCTCTGCCCTAACGGTTCTTTAAAAACAAGTATTCCGTTTTGTCCGCCTGAAGGAGACGCAGGAACAGGCATGGTTGCAACTAACAGTATAACGGAAAGAACGGGAAATATATCAGCTGGGACTTCCATTTTCGCGATGATTGTTTTAGAGAAAAATCTTTCAAAGGTGTATCCCGAAATTGATATTGTTACCACTCCCGAAGGGAAACCTGTTGCAATGGTTCATTGCAATAACTGTACATCAGACATTGACGCATGGATAAAACTCTTTAACGAAGTAATCGAAACAACAGGCTCAAAAATAGACAAAAGCGCCCTTTACGCCGCGCTGTACGGCAAAGCTCTTGAAGCGGACATCGACACAGGAGGACTTTTTTCCTGTAATTATTATTCGGGCGAACCCATAACAGGCATCGAAGAAGGCCGCCCCCTGTTAGCGCGTCTTGCAGACAGCAATTTCTCGCTTGCAAACTTTATGAGGGCATTGCTCTTTTCCGCTTTCGCAACTTTAAAATACGGCATGGATATTCTTACAGAAAAAGAAAATGTCCGCATAGACAGCCTCTTAGGGCACGGCGGTTTATTTAAAACAAAAGAAACAGGACAGCGCTTTATTTCAGCCGCTTTAAACACCCCGGTCTCTGTTATGGAAAATTCCGCAGCCGAAGGCGGCGCATGGGGAATTGCCCTGCTTGCCTCATATATGCTGCAAAAACCGCAAGGCGCTAACGATCTTAAACAATTTTTAACTAAAAAAGTTTTTTCAAATTTTTCTATGGTAAAAATTGAACCTAATTATAAAGACATAGAAAGTTTTAAAATATTTATGAAACGATACGCCGCAGGATTAAATATCGAAAGAGCCGCGATTGAGAATTTAAAATCATAAAAGAAGGTGATAATTATGGATTTGAAAAAATGCGAATTTTGGTTTATCGTCGGAAGTCAGGATCTTTACGGAGATGAAACATTAAAACAAGTTGCACATCACGCAAGAATAATGACAGACGAATTTAATAAAAGCCCTTTGTTATGCGGCAATGTGGTTTTAAAGCCAACAGCTAAATCGTCTGCAGGAATACGAAGCCTCTTTGAAGAAGCAAACGCTTCAACCGCGTGCGCAGGCATTATCACATGGATGCACACTTTCTCGCCTTCAAAAATGTGGATACAGGGGTTATTGGTTAACCGCAAGCCTCTCTTGCACCTTCACACTCAATTTAACCGCGATATTCCATGGGCTGAAATTGATATGGATTTTATGAACTTGAACCAATCCGCGCACGGCGACAGGGAACACGGCTACATTAATACGCGGCTTCGTCTTGCGCGAAAGATTGTTGCAGGTTTTTGGCAGGACAACGAACTGCGCAGAAGAATAAACATTTGGATGCGCGCATCTTGCGCAAAACAGGACGGCATGAATAAAACGGTACTGCGCTTTGGAGATAACATGCGCGAGGTCGCCGTAACAGAAGGCGACAAAGTTGAAGCGCAGATAAAAATGGGTTGGCAGATAAACACATGGGGAATCGGCGATTTGTCTGCCCGTTATGCGAAAGTTACTAACGCGCAGGCTGAAGATTTAATAAAAGTTTATGAAAGCGCTTACGAGTTTGCGCCTGAAATAAAACAAAACAGCGGAAAAAGAGACGCAGTTCTTCAACAAGCAAAAATTGAAATCGCCCTTAAAGAAATGCTTGAAGCGGAAAACGCAGGCGCTTTTACCACAACTTTTCAGGATTTACACGGTTTGCCGCAATTGCCGGGGCTTGCCGCGCAAAGGCTCATGGAGCAAGGTTACGGTTTTGGCGCGGAAGGAGACTGGAAACAATCCATGCTGACGCGCAGCGCAAAAGTAATGGCGCAGGGGCTTTCAGGCGGAGTTTCGTTCATGGAAGACTACACCTATCATTTTGAAAAAGGAAATGAAGCTGTCCTTGGCGCTCACATGCTTGAAGTATGTCCTTCCATTGCGGAAAACAAGCCGCGAATAGAAGTCCACCCTCTTGCGATTGGCGGCAAAGATGATCCTGCCCGCATGGTTTTTAACGCAGCCGCGGGAAGCGCGGTTCTCGCTACGTTAATCGATCTTGGCAGCCGCTTCAGGATGATTGTAAATGAAATAGAAACTATTACAATAGAAAATGAAATGCCGCGCCTTCCTGTCGCCCGCGCATTATGGAAGCCGTATCCAAACCTGAATGAATCCGCAGAAGCGTGGATACTTTGCGGCGGAACTCACCATTCTGTTTACACAAACGCGCTTACATCTGAATATTTCCGCGACTGGGCGGAAATCTGCGGCATAGAGTTTGTGTTAATCGATAAAAACACGAATGTAAACAGACTGCGCGATGAACTCAGATGGGGACAGGCATATTATGAATATTTATAAGACATTACGCGAAGAAGCGTACGAAGCAAATATGGAAATAGCGCGTAACAAACTTGCTATTTTCACATGGGGTAATTCCTCGGCTTTTGATCCCGATAAAGGCGTTATCGCAATAAAACCCTCAGGTGTTGAATATAAAAAGTTAAAGCCGCAGAACATGGTGTTAGTCGATCTTGACGGTAAAATAATAGAAGGGAAACTTAAGCCTTCGTCGGATATAAAAACGCATTTGGTTTTATACAAAGAGTTCAGCGGCATACGAGGCGTTACGCACACACATTCAACATATGCAACAGCATGGGCTCAAGCTGCAAAACCGGTGCCTGTTTTCGGCACCACTCACGCAGATCACAGCGTAGAAGAAATTCCCTGCACGGAATTTATGAGCGAAGAGGCTGTAAAAAACAATTACGAACTTGAAACAGGCAATCTAATTGTAGAAACATTAAAAAAGCGAAAATTAGAACCAGCGCGCATTAACATGATCCTTATCGCAGGCCACGGCCCTTACACATGGGGGGACAACACGCTTCAATCGGTTTACAACAGCGCCGTATTGGAAGAAATCTGCAAAATGGCTCTGCTTACCATTACAATTGCCCCAGACTCAAAACCGCTTGGCGGGCATATTATAAAAAAACACTGGGAACGCAAGCATGGAAAAGACGCTTATTACGGGCAGAAAAACAACTGAGCAAACCGCCTGATTGACAAAAACACGTCATTTTGTTATCGTTTTAACATCAGATTCCCCTGTCGGGCAATAGCGCAGTTGGTTTAGCGTACAAGTCTGGGGGACTTGGGGTCCCCGGTTCAAATCCGGGTTGCCCGACAGGGGAATTTGACTATTTATAAACAACATGCATATGCGACACCAAATGAATCCAGATATATAACATTTTTAAAAGGGGATTTTAAATGGTAGGATATGAATTTAAGGAATATGCGGAAAAGAATAAATCAACAAATGAATTAATGAATAATATCATTGAAAATATTTCAGAAGATGAATGGAAAAAAGAATTTAATGGATATTATAAATCAATATATGAATTATGCTCGCATATATATAGCGCTGATTTTAATTGGTTTAAAAGATTTATACAGGTGTGTGATTTTAATATTTTAAATAATGGATTTTTAAAAAAAGATTTTATCCCAGAAAGAATATTTACAAAAACACTATTTAAAAATATAGATGATTATGTTATTATGCGTAAAGAATTGGATAACATAATTATTGAATTTATTAATAAATTATCAGAAAATGACCTGGAAAAAATGTTGAAAATAATTGATTCAGAAGGAAATGTATTTGAATTAAAAATGGGACCAATGATTTTTTATATGTTTAATCATGAAATACATCATAGA